>CALBTS010000583.1 GCA_937968035.1 uncultured Methanomethylovorans sp. | reverse complement strand
TGGCACAACGGCTTAACTCCCAATCAGCATTGGAAGTAAGGGAAGCAAAAGATGGCGACCTGATACGGGAAGGTGTTGTACTCATAGCACCCGGTGACTATCACATGGAAGTAATTCAGAAGATGATAGATGGAAAGACAGTAGAAGTGATCTCACTTAACAAAGAACCCAGGGAATTGGGTGTCAGACCCTGTGTCAATGTGCTCTTCCGAACATTGGCCCCCATATATGGAGCTAACATCCTTTCAGTTATCCTGACGGGTATGGGTATGGACGGAGCTGAAGGTGTGGAAATAATTAAGAACGCCGGAGGGAAGGCCATAGCGGAAGATGAGAGATCATGTGTTGTCTATGGTATGCCTAAGGCCATAGTTGATCGTGGGCTGGCAGATCGTATAGTACCTCTTGAGATGATAGCCACAACAATTCAGCAGCTCATATGAAGAACATCATTAGATGATTGAAGGTCACTGTTGGTGGAAATTATGGAAATGTCGGAATACAAGGAAATATTCAAAGTTGAATCTGAAGAGCATCTTCAGCAACTTAATGAGGCGTTGCTGGGATTGGAACAAAACCCAAATGAGATGGAATATATCAATAATATGTTCCGTTCTGCTCATACCTTAAAGGGTATGTCTGCAACTATGGGATTCAATACGATCGCAGAACTCACTCATGAGATGGAAAACATCATGGATATGATCAGGAAGTCTCAGATAAACCTGACAGAAAAAATAATCGAGATCCAATTTGAGTGCCTGGACACCCTGGAAATGCTTGTTGAGAATATTGATAATCCTGATGCTGTGGACGTGTCCACACTGCAATGTAAACTCCATAGTATAATTATTCCACCTTCAAATGCACAGGATACAATGGCAGTTCCAGCACCTGTTACTAAACAGATAGATCCTGCTCCTGAAAAGAACATCGATACGGAAATTCCTGTAATTCCTGCTACCCAGAGTAGCAATATTACAGAACCATTGCCCTGCAAAGAAGTGATGAGCAAAGAAATTGAGTTCAC
>CALBTS010000582.1 GCA_937968035.1 uncultured Methanomethylovorans sp. | reverse complement strand
CAGAGAGCCTTGTTAAACGACTTGAGAAATCAGGTAAGATTGGCAATGCAAATGTGTATGAGGCCACACTTGCTGCATTCAAGAAATATAGGAAAGACGTTGACCTGACATTTCATCAGTTAACGTACCGGGTAATTAAGGACTTTGAAGAAAGTCTACTGGAGAACAGCAAACGGCTTAATTCAATCTCAGTGTACTTGCGCACTCTTAGGGCAATATACAATCAGGCCATAAAGGACAAAGTAGCCCAGGAGAAGGACTACCCGTTCAAAGACTTGAAAATACGCCAGGAAACGACTGTCAAGCGTGCAATATCAAAGGAGGATATAGCAAAGATCAGGAACCTGAAATTGGTGCCAGGATCTGAACTGGATAAGGCACGAGATTACTTCCTGTTCAGTTTCAACATGAGGGGTATGTCTTTCGTTGATATTGCGTTTTTACGTAATCGTGATATAGTCAATGGGCGTGTTCTGTACACTCGGAAGAAGACCGGCCAGAAGTTCTCAATTAAACTCACGGAGGAAGCAAAAGCAATTATAAACAAGTATCACTATAATGATGAACCAGAGGGTTTTGTGTTTCAGATAATAGATCGTAAGGGATCGGAGTATTTGGATTATCGCAATGCACTGAGATTGACAAATAAGAAGCTTAAGACAATAGGTGAGGATGCTGGTTGTTCAATTAAGATTTCAACGTATGTAAGCCGTCATTCATGGGCAACAATTGCAAAGAGGTCAGGTATTCCAACAGCTGTGATCAGTGAGGGGATGGGACATAATTCAGAGAGGACCACTCAGATATACCTGGATAGTTTCGAAAATGAGGTTATTGATGATGCAAATGAGCTGATAACCGGTTAATTGTGTAAAAGTTAATGCTTACATTTATCTGCAATATTATATGCAACAGAATTTCGTCTTGCATCAAGAGAGATAGAGATCGTAAACATTTCACACAAATAATCCACAAAAATGGAGATTGATGACTATTTTTTGAAAATATGGAGAAAAAGCGTTAATAAACCAAAGATCAGGATTATTGAATTCTATCCCGAGCTCTCATTTCCCCATGTTGATCCCAACTTTTTTGGCCCACCGACGGAGAACAAAGCAAGGTTAGCGGTTACTTATAATCGTGATCTTATAACTCCAGTACATTTTAGAGGATTATTAAATCAGTTACAGGAAGAAATTGAGAAGAATTTAAGCTTAAACATTGAGGATAATCTCAAGTTTGGCTACCTGATGTCAATAAAAGAATCATTTGAAACCATTTACTCCCAGATTATAAGAAGAGAAATCGATGGTAAAGCAGTATACGAGCTTGCATTTGCTGAATATGTTGACACGAGTTTTGAGGAGATCTGCAAGCAAGACTTTGTCTACTATTTTCTGACTAGTCGAGAATTGTTCTTACTGCTAAGAGATAAAATCACTTTCATCGAGGAAAGGATTCAGTTATTCAGCCCTAAACCAATTAAAACAAGAAGGCCAAGAAAAACATATGACTCCTTTCCGTTCAGGCCTGGATTAAGAAATAACCAAGAGCTTATGAGCAATCTGAGAGCTACGATGATAGATGATAAGTTCATTGCACCTGATACAACCATCAAAAATTTCTGTGCGGTTTTCGGGAATAGACTAATTGAAGAACCGGTCAAATGGATAGGAGACAAAGCAGCTTTAAAATCATTTATCTCAAGACTGCCCTACAAATCCTTTGAGGAACACGTTTCTGATATATGGAAAATTGCAGAAAAATGTTTTGTCCTCGGAAATGGCAATAGGGTCACTCTCAAAGATTTTTATTCGACCCAGAAAGCAAAACCCGGCTCTGAAAATGACAGGAAAGTATTCGAATTAATCAGGATGATTGAGAACGTAATGCCAAAATAACCTGTACGAGTTGTCTCCGTTATGATGCTTAGTTTTAATAAACTAAGTGTCTAATATCATTTTAATAATCAATAATATACATTATTGCTATGCGTAGCTTTTTAATGCTTCGTAATACTCCGTATTTGTTTGTAGTTACGTTGCGGAAAAAAGCCATATGGTAAAAAATAACGAAAATTTAACAGAAAAATGGTTATCAGGTGACCAAGTGTGTCGCTTGCTGAGAATCTCAAAGCGCACTTTGCAACATTACAGGACGAATGGCATTCTGCCATTTTCACAGATCGGGCGAAAGATCTATTATAAAGCATCAGATATTGATGATTACTTGGATGCTCATTACATCAACGCTCACTACCAGAAAGGGGGTGCAGCATGATCACCGCCCGAGACTTGGATATGCGTTATCCAGAGCCATACATGATATGGCAAAGGCTTTCTGATGAATCAAGAGATTTTG
>CALBTS010000581.1 GCA_937968035.1 uncultured Methanomethylovorans sp. | reverse complement strand
GCGACCACCGAAATCTACACTCTTTCCCTACACGACGCTCTTCCGATCTCTCTGTCGAAATCCCAATTATTGGAGTAGTTATGAGTTTGTACAGCGCTGTCGTAGCTATATGTTAAAGCTGGATTTGTTTTACGATATTCATTTTCAAATGAGTTTGAAGGAAAGTCAAGTCTGTTTATCTGTTGCGAAAAAACAGTTAACGTGCATGCTGTCAAAATAATTGTAATAAGAATTTTCATAGTCTTTTATTATTGACAGGTATTCGGTTTCGAGTCAAACGGTTGCCTATTGGGTTTACTGGCTATGCGTAATGGCGGATTTAGCTTCGCTGATTTTTAATTCAACGCAACCCCGAAACTTCGGAGCCCGCCAGCAATGAATCCCACACTTTTGGAGCATAAAACTCTGTACTGACAGGCCTTTCGGGATTACGAGTCACCGCGACTGACACAAAACCCGGGTAGTGCGTATTTATAATCATCTTCGTTGTCTTTTGTTAAATGTTTTTGTCTGCTCGTCAAATATGTAAATGATTGGTTTGCAGTAGACGCAATCGTCATAAAAACCACTAGTGTCTGGTGGATTTACAATTAACATTCTGCTGTCTGCTCTAAAGTCATAACCAAATGAAGCACTTGGAGAGTCGTAAACTTTTCCTGTTTTTCTGTCAACCACCAAACTACCTTGACACGGTGAGCCGCAACCAAAATAGACGAATGTATAATGTCCTGCAAAATTTGCTGTGTCTGCTTTAAAGCCTTCCCGAAGTCTTGTCCGGTAGTTATTTGCTATCTTGTTTGATTTTAGGTCAAGGTCAGCATATTTTTTATGATCAACGGCCTTAACTTTAAAGTCATCAAAGCTAATATAAGGCTCAAACTTTATAGAAGCATAAGTAATTTTGTCCTTGTCAATAGTTGTGTCGCCATACAATCTTAGATTTTCAGTTTCGTGAATTATACCAATTGTTGGTTGAGTTTTTTGTGTTTGCATTAAATCCATACTGTCTTGCTCAATAATTTGCTCATTTTTAGTCGGCATGATTTTACCATTGTCTTTACAGGACAATATCAAAAAAATCAAAGTCAATATGGCGATTTCTGTCTTCATGCAATTACGCACAACGAGTACATGCTAATCTTGAATATATATCAGGTATGTCCACACCCATTGCTATTACGCATTCAATTTCAAGTTTGCACTACAAATCTAACATTTAATTAAATACCAATCACTTCAGCAGATTTTTTTTAAACCTCAGGTTATTATAACCTCAGGTTTTACTACTGCAGGTATACAGTTGCTCAGGCAAAGTTTTGGCACTTATAATCCGGAGGTTGCTTGGCACGCTGGTATGAGAGAGCAGGAAGATGTGAGAAAATTTACCAACATCTTATCCCTTCTGGCGGCCGGTCTGTATGCGAGTCACGTATTTATTCTGGTAATTCGGGAGTGTGAGAGGCGCACTCCGTCAGCTAACTACTGGTGGAGGAGGCTACTTGATCGTGTGCTGTGTTTATTCTTTCTTATATGATACTGGAATATTAAGTAAGGGAAATTGTGTTTCATTTAAACTTAATAACTCCTTTATTAATTCTTTATTCATCCCTGCCCGAGGACGACCTACCATGTCTATTGAAGTACAAAATAGTAAGATATTTTGCGCAACTATGCCGGCATCTATTGCCGCCCATTCTAACTTTTGAGCATTTTCACCCCGGCTAAAACGAGATATGTTAGAAACCAACAGGAAAATTAAAGGTGGGTGGGGGTATTTCTCCTGTACAGAGAATAACTTCCGATTATCCCCCTTTACAACTAATTCAAGAATATGCTGTTGGGCATTATAAATATAAACCCCTGTTTCTTTAAAAACAAATATGTCAATATCTTGTGAATTCATTGCTGAGGATGCTGTCCTCATTCCTGTCTCTGGACGGTTAATTCCATTTGCTGCCCATAACAAATCTGATAAATCTTGATACGAGACTCTTGTTGTATCAAATTCTCTTTCGGATGCTCTCTGCCACAAGGCATTAATTACAGTTTTCCCCCTATCCTTACTAGGTTGGTTTAACACAATTGATTCTTTATTTTGTGCAAATAAATTTGTCATTAATGTGAAAATCAAGCAAACCAATACTCCTTTTTTCATTTTATTTCCTTTTATGTTTGTACTTTTCTTAACATAGCACACAACGGACGGAACTATGTGAGGTTACCGACTGCGGGCGGTTTTCCTGTCGATCCGTACCGTTGCCGTTGCGGGCTACGCAGCTTTTTTTCAGCACTGAAACGGCAATTGACATATAGTTTTTTTGTGTGCTGCCCTTCTTTCAGTTGTTACATTGTCGCTGTTCATTTGCTTTTTCGTCTAAATTTTTTGTAATATAATGACTTGTGGTGATTGTTGTCAACAATTGCAATGTTACTGTTAAGCAAAACTTGTTCAATCAATTCGGTTTTACAGTCAAACTGTATTGTCAAGTCAGCAATTGAAACTCCTTTCAAATAACGATGTTGAATTGCTGTCTTGGCCGATTCTGTCAAAGTTCTTGCACGAACTTGTGTAGTTGTAAATTCAGATGTTGTCTGTTTGGTTTGTACTTTTTCATTGCCGCCCGGAATTAATTCTTGATAA
>CALBTS010000580.1 GCA_937968035.1 uncultured Methanomethylovorans sp. | reverse complement strand
AACCACCTCATATAATACGGCTGCCTTGCTACCGGAATATTTCGCAGCATCAACAAAGCTTCATAAGATTTCTCAAGGTCAGTTGGCAACGTCAGCATCTGCCTGCCCCTATAAACGGAATAGCTTCACCAGATTACCAAGCATCATACCACAACAGTATCGGCAAGGCATCTCGTACAACGGTTGTTTTTGCGGAAATTGCTGCTATAAGCAATGTAATTGCATCCGACAAGGTACCCCCAATGAAAACCCGTGCTAAACTGTTGCCTGGACAAAAAGGTACAAAATCATTGCAGAAACAATACGGAGATGCACTCGTGTGTGTCCGTTACCGTTATGATGAAACAAATGGCAAACAACTGAAAACTGTTGAGATTATTGTAAGTGAGAAGGAATGGACACCACCAGGCCGGACTCCCCCTCGTTTTGCAGAGGGTGACATTGTAGCCGTAAAGATCGGGGTACAGGAAAAATCGCTCCAGCAGCAGGCCAAAGCAGTTGGTGGACGCTGGAGCCCTGAGCAAAGAGCCTGGCTGATTCCGTATGGCTGCATTGCCGGTACAGAACTCGAAAAGCTTATAATAATATAAACACAAACCGACACAGGTCACGAGTAAAAGTTTATAATAGTATAAATGTAGTCGGCTTATAGCATTACAAACTGGTTTATACATATACATGCCAGTTTATAGATGTATAAACCCAGCCTAAGCTGGTGATTAACGAGTTGATCGCAAAACACGAAAAGGAGAATCAAGAAATGAAAAAGTGGCTGGTAGTGGCGGTTATCGTATCAGTACCAGTTCTCGGGCTTGCGGCGGCTGCCACTGCTGAAAGCCTGTATTGCGAAGGATATGGATTCTATTATGAAAAGGGGTTTGGCAATGGTGAGCCAAGCGGGTACCCTTCCAGTCGCCTAATTGAAATCAACAAGAAGAAAAAGACTATAAAGATAGAAGTGGAACTTAGCAGCAATAAGACGGTGTCATACACTGACGACGGAAAGATAATTGTCGCCGAACTCCCGATAAACAAAGAAATTTATGGAAGTATCGTCAACACTGAAACCATCAACCTCAACCAGTACACGGGCGAAATAAGAGGAATATATATGCTCGAAAACAACAAAATGTACTCATCATTCGAGGGCAAATGCAAGAAGGCTAAAAAAGCCTTCTGATCAATCACGGGGGAGTCTGAAAGAAAAAAAGAAAAAATCTGGAGGGGTTGATTTTCTGGTCGGAATCTAATGACAACGCGATTCTCAACCAGAAAATAAGACCGGTCAAGCCGGTCAATTCCCGCACCGTTGGGCAGAGAAAACCAAATGAGATTAAAGGGGATTACTCATGGCAAAAAATGATGTGAAAGCTGATCCCATCGAATCTGATGTCAAGAAGGGAGTAATGAGGCTTGAAAAGCGTCTTGAGCAACATCTTGGTCGAGTTCTAGACATTCGAAAAGGTGTTGCAGTTAAGAATTCCAGTCTTGTAACTGACGAATTGACAAAACACATCCCGGCTTTACGCTGGCATGTCAAAAAAACGGTTTCGAATCTTCGGTCTGAATTGAAGGAAATTATTTGGGAAGTCGCTTCAGAACACGAGAAAAGAAGATTTGACCCGCTAAGGAAAGACTTTGAAAAGCTGAATGGCGTCAGCAAACGTCATTTAGAGCGAGGTTATGCGATTCTTGAGAGTGAACAGCAGATGTTCATCTCATATCACTCGGTATTTTTTGCCTGCAGAGCATGCTCTGAAGTCAACAAAGCTATTCTTGCTAGAATTGAGAACGAACGGTACAGCGGTAAAAAAGAGGGTATAGAGCTTGAACTTCTTCTGAAAAATGCGGTTATCGTATTTGAAGTCACGAGCCTTATTATTGAAATAATTGAACAATTTCAACTTAAAGGGCACAAGGAGTTCCAAGAGCTTCGTGACATCGTATTTAAAGAATTGACAGAGGCTGAAACCAACTCGCAGCGGAATGTTGTTCAAGCCAATCATCCTGCTATCCCTCCCCATCAGAAAGAAGAAACATTATTGCGAGATCGGAATCTAAAGGAAAGCGCAAATCTTGTTCGTTTGCAGTGGCGGCGCTTTGAGGATCAGATATATCGCATGCGGCAAAACGCCGGATCATTGGCAGAGCGCCTACCAAGCCTTGCATTAACTCGTGACAATGCCAAAGTTCAACTTGATTTTCTTGAATTATTGGCTGTTACACAAATGATGAATCAAAATATACAAGCCATTGATGGCTTAGCTAATCTCGAACTAGACCTAGCTCCATTAAATCCTTACGATGTGTGTAGGTTGATCGGCCTAGAAACCTTACCACTTGCATCAAAATACTCTATTTAAACCAGAATATTCCAAACCCAAACACGGAGGTTATTAACATGGCTATTATTGCGATTCCAGGTCTTATCGCTCTTGTCCCTCATGTAGGCGGAGGGGCGATTTTAAGCTCTGCTTCCAGCGGATATATTGCAGGGACTTTAATTCCCGCCTCGGTAGTTACTGCGGTCCCAGCTGTACTTGGAACTGTTTTAGTTGCTGGTGCCGTGGCGGGTTCAGCGTATCTTTACCTCCACGGCATTCCTGCGCCCATAGCTGAAATATTTGCAGCAAAGGGCCTGGGGTCTTTTGCTGCTGCGGCTGCAAGTCCAGCAGTAAAGACACCAGTGATTGCAGGGAGCCCTATAGCAACAGCAGCACCTGCTTTCGTTGTTCCCGTTGCTCAGATTGCTGCCGTATTGGCGGGACTTGCCGTTGTTGGCTATATTGCTTATACACACTCTGATACTGTCAAGAATGCAGTAGATTCTGCAGCTGCGAAAGTAAAAGCTAATACTCTGGTTACAGTTGCAGAGATAATGGATGCCCTCAAAAAAGCCACATCAGCGACAAGCGAGTGTACTGCTGTTGTAATGGGAGATGCAAAAAACAAAATATCGAATTTAGCACATACGCTTGATCAAGTTGCCGACAATATGAAAGAAAATATTTTGACCAAGGCAACTCAATTGAAAGAGTCTTTTGACCAAGGAGCAGATAAAGTTGTTACTCCTGAAAAGGTTGCTGAGATAGCTGAGGCGCTGGGGAAAATGGCGACTTTGGTGAGTAAATGTACTGAAGAGGTCGCGAGGGATGCTAAATCAAAATTTATGGATGTTACAGATGCTATTGGCCAACTTGCTGAAAAAGCAAAGGAAGGCGTTGCATGTAACACAACTAAATTGAAAGAGTCTTTTGACCAAGGAGTAGATAAAGTTGTTACTCCTGAAAAGGTTGCTGAGATAGCTGAGGCTCTGGGGAAAATGGCGACTTTGGTGAATAAATGTACTGAAGAGGTTGCGAAGGATGCTAAAGCAAAAATTATGGATGTTACAGATGCTATTGACCAACTTACTGAAAAAGCAAAGGAAGGCGTAGCATGTAACGCATCACAATTGAGAGCGACGATCGACAAAGCAACAGACAAATTAGATACCGCTCTGGTTGACATTAAAAAACATCTTACGCCTGGCAACCTTAAATCTTGATGACGTGCTTGAGTAAATCAAAAGATGGGGCTTTTAGAGCTAGTTACATATTAACATTTGAGAAAATGATGTCCCAACTTGCACTTTGACCGTGACCGGGCGATAAGTCTGCCCGGCAGGTCAAGTGCGGCCCCGTTGAACAGAAAGAGAAAGACTCCTTATTTCTGTTTGACGGTGAGGCGCGGAGTCATAATAACATGGAGGATATTTGATGAAGAAAATCGTAATCGTTGTTCTGGTCTATTTTACACTATCAGTAGCGACAGCACTTGCAGCGGAACCCCCTAAACAAATGATGAATGAGATAATACACACTTACGTGGGCAATCTTGCATCATACGGAGAATTTGGAGAACTTGTCGATTGTGTTAAGGAAATGGGAAACAAAGTGAGTTGGGAAAAGGTGAACAATGGCTGGATTATGAATACTAAAAATACCGATGTTATGACTAAGAAAACAAATAAAGGGTCTTGGATGTTTGTTCATGATTCATCGATAGACAATGTAAACAGATTATATTTCACCAGATTGGTTCTTAACGGTCAAGAAATGAAGAGACCAGGAAGCATTCTGCTAACCTCGCAGTTTTTAGGCTGTTGGAAAAAAGAAAATGCAGCCGCAGAGAAAGAAGCAAAAGTAGCAAAGGCCAAGGCCGAAAATGAACAACAACTTATGGAAAAAGAGCAAGAGCAGGAGCGGCTTGCACAAGTCCAACAAGAAAAAGAGCAAGAGCTGGAAGAAATTGCAAAAGCCAAACGCAAAATAGAGTCAGACGAAAGAATCAGAAAGGCCGAAAATAAAGCTAGAGAAGAAGCCGACCTGAAACGCAAAGAGTTGAAGCAGGAAAAGGAATCGTCAGAATTGAAGCGCATTGCGGGTCATTATGAGAATCAACAAGGCAAAGGACAGGTTATAGGAACATTGGATGTCACTATGACTGAAGGCAAGACCATTAAATTCAATCTCTATAACAAGCTAGGGTACGCTGCCTGTAAAATAGAGGGTGAAGAAGCTCAGTTAGAGTATGATGAGCGTGGCGGGTTCAAGGCCGTTTATGGCGAAGCACCGAAGGGTAGAGTCAAAAAGAACGATGACAGTTGTTTTATCGAGATGGAGTTCAAGGAGACCAGTAAATCTGTAAAAGAGAATAGAGGTTTCAATTTCAACGTAGATGTTAAGTCAAAGGGTTGCAAGCAGTTCTGTGAGCGTGGTGGTACTTTTATGGGTAACTATTGGAAAGTGGCCGACGAGCCCAAATAATAATCAGGTTAACTTAAGATCGAAGTGAACATATAGCGGGCCCGGTTTTCTTGGACACGAAAAAGAGGTAAATATCGTGTTCAAG
>CALBTS010000579.1 GCA_937968035.1 uncultured Methanomethylovorans sp. | reverse complement strand
AGCCGTGCAATTTCAACGAACAGGATGAAATTCAAAAAGATTACACTCAAAACATTTTAACGGCTTCAAATATTATTCGCGATATAGATTAGTAATCTCATAGAGTTCAATAATGGTATTATCTGTCTCCAAGACACTTTGGAAAATAGCGACAAATAACTGAAGCAATGTGGGGTCTCAATTTTCAAAAATTGGTCCTCAATCCTCATCATGCTTAATCTCATCATCTCCAAAATCCCAAATTATGTCAGAACAATAAACATCAAACCACTCTTTGAAAATTTTATAAGTCCTTTTTGAAGGCCACTCATTACAGTTGGTAGTCCATGATTCAAGTTGATCTTCAAATATTGTCTTAAATGTTTTTTCCAAATAAACTTCATAATCAATTTCATCGTATTCATCTGGAATCAAAATTGTAGTCGCTATCGGATCTTCATTTCCGGTCGTACCCTCAAAATTATTTATCCAATCGATATAAGGTTTTTTCGTTATAATTGTGATTGCCGTTCTATTTATAGTCCGCATTTTTTATATCTCACCAAATTTTTAATACTGATCCAATTTATTGATTAGCATACCCTTTTCTTTCTCAAGTACTTTGAGTTTTCTTTTACAACTATTAATCTCTTTGGTGATTTTTTTGATTTTAAACTCAATCTCTTGTTTTGCTAAACATTTTTCCCCACGCAAATCAATTGCTAAAGCCTGAACTTCTCTTCGCAGCAACTTGAAATATGGATTTCCATGAGCATAGTTTTCTTTGTATTGTAGTTTACCTGCTTTCATAGCATCAATTATTTCTTGCTCTTCGAGACCAAATTCTTTGCATGCATTTTTGTGGCTTAATGTTTCTCCTTGCTTTGTCCAGAGAGCTTGTGGCATTGTGATTTATCTCCATATTGTTAATAGCATTTGTCTGATGAATAATGTTTTATTTCCAATTCATACAGAGAAACAGGATCAGAGAGTTTGCTCTGTTTTTTAAACTTTGGCAAAATAAATACTTCCGGTTAAGTATATCTACAAGTCCTAAACTTAACTCACGTTCAATATCAACAACAGTTTCAACATCATGATCTTCATATATAACCCAGTCAGTACCATCATGATTTTCGATCAGAAAAGGGATGTTTTTGTCGGCCAGCTTGTGACTGAATTCGGATAACGGGACATCCTCATTCCAAATCCTGCATACAGGTTTTACAAATATATTAAATCGGATTTCATTGGCTTGATCACCCACAGTTGGATACCATTTTTTTGCAAATTCTATTGTCCTGTCAGCCCGGATACGAAATTTGGCTTCGGTTTCTTCTTTAAGGTTTTTGATCAATATTTCCTGAAGCCAATCGTATCTGTATCTGAATTTCATTTTTCATTTCATAATCCCCATTGGCAAATACAGCCTATATAAAAGAGACCGGTGGCTTCTTCAACCTAATCTATGCGACTATAGAGTGTTTTCATAGACATATCTGTCGCTCAAGACCAAGCTCAAAATCTGAAAAAATAAGAAATTTTGGACCGTTGACTTTTAATAATAGTCCGGGGATTTGAACTTAATTGGGGCGAATTCTATCTTTGACATAGTCTACAGTGTAAAAAACTTAAACTGATCCATTCACAATATTGCTTCGATACTGTTTGGGGATAGGCTTGGGCCAGCCTCTAAAGATAGAGTCAATGGTCTCATAGTGAATCAGAATTGACAATAATATTGGTTATCAAATAGTTAAATAGACATTTTCGGAAATAAGGGATCAGTTCCATACTGCTTGTCTGGCTTTTGG
>CALBTS010000578.1 GCA_937968035.1 uncultured Methanomethylovorans sp. | reverse complement strand
CTCAGAAGGCCTTGCTCCATTACTGTTGAACCAGATCAGAAGATATGTTTTCATAATACACCCATCAACTATTGATTATTGTTGTTTATGGCTCTTTTGCTCCAAAAAAGATAAGCACAAGAGATAGAAAAAATTACAGGTTGGGAAACAACCTGTAAGATCAATATTCTTCCTGCAGGGACCTGAGAGCCTTCAGCACCATGGATGCATAGTGCTTTGCTTCGGTCCTGTAATGTTCTTTTGCTCTCAAGGCATCCGGATGGGACGTAGAAAGGACTTTAAGACGTTCCAGAGTGGCCCTGGCTGTGTCAAGCACCCAGAGATCCCTGGTTTCACCGTCGACTATGTACATTGACTCAGGCCTTATGGATGTACGGATCTCGCCTTCCGGGGTAGTATACGTACTGGGCTTGCCCACGATGGCTACGAATTCAGGTGTATCACATTCTGAAAGCACCTGAGCGGCTTCTGGTTGGTACTGACCTGCATATATGAAGAATGAACCTGTTGGGTCAGACACTCGCCCACGCCAGTACTCGGATTCACTGCCAATGTCCTCTTTCTCCGTAAGGGTTCCCACTATGAACATCCTGTTTACTTTTGCGCCCGTAGGAGTGAATAGATACTGTGGAGAATATTGGTCGTTCCCATCCTTGAAGGTCAGATTGGATTCCCTGAATTCCTGAGCGAATATCCTTCTGGCAACTTCACGGGTGTAGCCTGCCATTTAGAACACCTCCGCTGCATTTATGAGCTCTGCAAGCAATTCGGGGTCGAGAGTGGATTCCTTTTTTATTGAATCCACGAGTATGTACCTGTCAACCCGCGGTCCTGAAACTGTATAATACTTGCCCACAAGCTTTTGTTTCATAGCTTCCAGGACCACGCCCTGATCAAGTGCATCTGCAGCCATAGCTATGGCACCTTCGAGTGTAATACCTGAGATCTCCTCAGTAACTTCTCTTTTAAGAAGTATATCCTGAGCAATAGTTCCGGTGTCGAGCACAGCTTTAAGACGCAGGTCATATACTCCATCCACTTTACCGTGTTCTGCACATGCACCTTTTGTTAAAGAACGATTGCATTGAGGGCAACGTTTTATGAGCCCGGAACCTGATTGAATATCCACCATTGCCGCGGTAAGCACAGCTTCTCTGGTGGTAACTTCGATCTCATCGGGTATTTCTTCAATTGAACTGCTTTTGTTCAGAGTGATCTCCAGTTTTCCGTTCCATTCACTCGTCACAGCATTCCGGAAAAGATAGTTCTTTCCTTCGATCACTTCCACCGGGATCTCTGATCTAGCCCATTTGATGAACTTAATATTTGCAGTTTCGTCACCAATAAGCCCAACCTGGGAAATCGATTCATTAGTGTTTTCCCACAGCTGAACAATTTTGCCTTTCACATCGACCCATCTTCCATCCTCGGAAATGTCAGCGACCTTTACAAGAGAGGAAACCCCTTGTGGTTTACTTTGGACATGTATATCATCAGGGGTCTCTTCAACAGAACTGCTCTTATTGAGAGTTACCTCCATTTTACCGTTCCACTCACTGGATACAACATTCTTAAAAATGTAAGTCTTTCCTTCTTCAACTGCCGGCACCTCTGCAGCCGCCCACGAAACGAACTTTATAGTTCCTGTTTCATCTGCCAAGAGCCCAACCTGGGAAATTGATCCATGAGTATTGTCCCATAGCTGAACAACCTTAGCCTTTAAGTTCAACCATTTTCCATCTTCAGAGATATCAGCTACTTTTGAAAAAGATACTTCACCCTGGCCGCCATAGAACTTCTCTTTAGAAATACTATGCTCCTTCAGGAAAAAGTTGACAACGCTTCTCCTGGCTTCTTCCTGGGGAACCTTGAATTTCACGATCAGTTTTTCTAGTCTTTCTTCTATCTTTTCGGCCGGGATATCCACACCAAGTTCATGGAACTTGGTCTTAATGTCTATTACCATTGTGTTCATAGTCTACCTCAAGCCTCTGGTTTGTCTCTTGTTGAGAGGCAAATGGAAGTATTCTGTTAAAGTATAAATATAGCCCGCATCCATGGTGAAAGTATTTTGATTTTCAAAAACCATTGTCTTCTTAGTTGCTGAAATAGAAGTTGTTTTACTAGGATCTTTATTTGCCTTATTATTTGAATACTTTTTTCGACATGCGAGTTATTTTTATATAAACATTGGAAATGTATTTATTTACCACATAAGTAATGTTCTGTTTGGATATTGGTTTGGACCTTTTTACGATCAGCACGGGGTTCTTAGAGTGTCTTGCAACCCTCTGTGGCAAAGTCCCAAGAAAAGATACTTTAAACCTTTGACTTGAATCCCCGATAACTGTCAGATCACTTTTATTTGAAGCTTCCAATATTGCATCTTCAGCAGAATACCTCTCCAATATCTTAAAACTGATAGATATGTTTTCTTCACTTTTACATAAAGCCTGAAGTCTCTCAGCGATCTCCTTCTTCCTTTCACTAACCTCATCAGGATTCACTATTGTAATGATCTCTATTTTTGCCCCTGTATTGAAAGCTAGTTTTTTTGCCAGGTGCAGACCATATGCTGAATTATCTTTTTCATTATATGCTACCACAATTTTATTTGTCTTGTAAGCGAGATGACCTTTTAATAGAACTATGTGATGTTTCAACGATGAAAGAACCTCATTTGTTACATCACTAAGAGAATACTGGAACCTGTTTGACTCATGCCATCCCATGATCACCAGATCTACATTTTCAACTTCTGCCTGCTCTATTATCGAATTCGATACACTGTGATCAAAAGCAGTGATGAACTTCCTTTTATGTCCAAGAATTACTGGATATTTTTCAAATTCCTCTTTGAAATCTGAGTCCATTTCGATCTTCTTCTCATGAAAGGCTTCCTGAGCAAATTTTAAACTTGTCTGATCCGGAACCTTGAACACATGAAGACCTACGATCTCATCAGCTAAACAATCTGCAAGCCTCAGGAGGTCATGCTCATGTTTGACATTGGAGATCGGGACAAGTACCTTTACACCAGACTCTGGCTCTATGACAGCTGGCCCTATATTGTTTTCCAGCAGGTCAAATAGGGTGTATCCTGGAGTAGCTTTGCCCTTTCCATAGAACCAGTGCCACCACGCACCCAAAGCGATCAAGGATACAGCAAAAAGCAAAGGAAGGCCTCCAATTAATGGTAACAGGATCAGGCTTCCAACGATCCCTATTATTTGGGTGAATGGAAAGAAAGGGTCACGAAAAGTTGGTTCATACTCTGGTAAAGTTCTTTTTCTTAGAATGATGACCGCCAGATTGAGTAAAACAAAGATCAAGATGTTAAATGCACCACCTAACCTGGCCAGTTGCTGTATGTCGAACAAGAATAACAGCAAGATCATTATGACCCCGGTGACCAGTATAGAATTGTATGGTGTTTCATATTTTTTGTGGATCTGGACAAACCATTGTGGCATTAATGCATCTCTGCTCATGGCAAATGGAAATCGAGAGGAAGACAATATTGCTCCATTAGCTGTTGAAAGTGTTGCAAGCAATGCAGCAAAGACAATAAGGGTGCTTCCAATTTCCCCGTATATCAGATTAGCGATATCAGCAAGAGGGGTGATAGTAGCTGCTCCTGCATAAATGCTTGAGACGCCTACAACTGCCATCATTATAAGAACATAGAAAATGGTAACTACCACTGCAGAAGCAATGAATGCCCTTGGCAGGTTCTTTGATGGATTTTTCACCTCTTCTGAAATTGCTGCAAGCTCTGCAAGTCCCAGGTACGAAATAAAAATAATTCCTGTTGTAGTTATTATTGATGCTGGTCCATAAGATGTTGGTGAATCAGGTGTTGGTGAATTGAAATTGAGCGGCTCGACGAACAAAAATACTTCAGCTAAGAATATCGCCAAGATAATCAGTAAGAGAATTATGCTAATGTTCTGCAGTGAACCACTGCTCTTTGCGCCTCGATAATTGATTATCAAAAGAACAAAGCCCGAAATTGCCGCTACAAAATAAAGAGATGATGGATAAAACACCTGAAAATACTCTGCCAAGCCGATAAGTGCAAAAGAGCCTTTGAATATCAAAGCAAACCATGATCCAAGACCTATTATAGCTCCGAATGCTGCACCCATTGTTCTACTGATATAATAGTAACTTCCACCGGCCATGGGCATACCTGTTGCCAGCTCGGCCATGCTGACAGCTGTAGCTATAGAGATAATACCTCCTATCAAAAAAGACAATATTGCTCCAGCACCGGCATTTGTGAAGGCGATTCCTGGAAGGATGAATATCCCAGCCCCGATCATCGTGCCAGTACCGATGGCAAACGTTGAAAAAAAACCCAGACTACGTCCCAATCTCTCTTTCGTTTCAATTGCAGCCATTGGTAATATACCCCCACAAAATTTGAAAACTACAAATTGACCATTTTTAGTGTATGCTTCATATTAACATAGAAATTTAGCAAGTCCATTATAAAATAGGATAGAGACGTTCTCATCATTTGTTAGCACTAAGCGGCAATCTAATTTTAATGTTTCGAAGCATTTACTTTTGCACTTGAGAAACAGAAGATAATAAAAGGCGGCTCAACAGAGAATAAGAGTTATTCAATAAAAACACCCTCATGATATTCTATGGTTAATCTGTTCATCTTTCACCGAAAATTGTTCATAATATTTGAGAAGATACACCTTAAAAGGAAGTAATAAATGCTAGATATAAATATAAAAAAGAGATAAAATCCATAAACTATATGCATCTATTAAGTTTCTCAGAGATAATGTTTATGCACTTTTAATGTGTATTTGACATGAGGACGCTGGATGGCAACTATAAGATCAAAAGAAAGGCTTGGAAGGAGCCTTGGGTTCTTTGAAACTTTTGCTATTGGAACAGGGACCATGATAGGGGCTGGCATATTTATATTGCCTGCAATAGCTCTTTCCGAAGCTGGCCCTGCGTGCATAATCTCCTTTCTTATAGGAGGATTGATATCCACAGCTACAGCCATCAGTGTAGCCGAACTGGCAACAGGAATGCCAAAAGCTGGAGGAAGTTACTTTTTTATAAGTAGGGCCATGGGTGCATCTTTTGGTGCTATCATCGGCCTTGGAGCATGGCTTGCATTAGTGTTCAAAGGTTCTTTTGCACTTGTTGGCCTTGCTGACTATTTTTTTGTTTTCTACCCAATACCTGTTTTAATAATATCTATAGTAGCAGGATTAATATTGATATTGATCAATTATCGCGGTGCACGAAGCAGTGGATCTTTACAAAATATAATTGTGCTTTTTTTATTAATTATATTGACGATATTTATAATACAGGGATCTTTTATGCTTGACACTGCCAAATTCAGCCCGTTCATGCCTTTTGGCTACACTTCAATATTTGCCACCACTGGACTTATATTCATTTCCTATCTTGGCATCACACAACTTGCAGCCATATCAGAAGAAGTGAAAGACCCGGCAAAAAACCTCCCACGGGCTCTTATTGCATCTGTTGTGACTGTGACGCTGATCTATACTGCAGTAATGATAGTGATAAGTGGTACTTTAACTTTTGAACAATCGATCAATACACATACACCGCTTGTAGATGTTGCTGTGATGTTAGATGGGACCTTAGGTAAGATCATGATCGTCCTTGCAGGCCTGTTTGCAACAATATCCACGGCTAACGCCGCAATACTTTCTTCTTCAAGATTCCCTTTTGCAATGGCAAGAGATAGGCTCATACCTGAATGGTTCGTCAAGATCCACAACAAACATGAGACACCACATCGAGCTATAGTTGTAAGTGGAATGATAATGATCTTACTTTTATTGATATTTAATGTGGAGCAATTAGCTAAGCTTGGGAGTGTTTTTAATATTTTGATATATGTACTGATCAATATATCAGTAATAATCTTGCGTAAAAGATCACTAAAAGGCTACAAGCCTGCATTTACCGATCCATTTTATCCTTACACACAAATAATAGGGATCGTGGGAAGTCTTGCACTATTACCACTAATGGGATTCTTACCCGTATTATTCACGATCTTTGTAGTCTTTGTGGGAGCGACTTGGTATAAGTACTATGGATTTGAAAAAGCATATCCTAAATATAACATATTTGACATGCTTGAGAATAATATTTATCCCACATCTGTACCATCTGATTCACGGATCAAGATACTTGTTCCAATAGCTAATCCAAAACATGAACAGGACCTATTAGAGCTTGCAGATAATCTGGGAGATGAAATAATTGGCCTTAACGTGATGCAAATACCGAAACAAACAAGTTTAACAGCTGCAAGAGATGCTTTTCATGCCAATAAGAACATGATGGAATACTTATTGAAAGAAAAGTTCGATGAGTTTCCCATAATAGTTGGTCATGAGAGGGAGTATATAATCGCATTTGACCATAGTGTTGCAAATTCGATCATAGAACAGGCAGAAATAGAAAATGTTGATTTTATTGTAATAGGCTGGCATGAAATGAACAGATTACACTTCTCTATGGGAAATGTAGCCTCTAAAGTGCTTGCCGGCGCAAAGAACAACATAGTCATGCTCAACGGATATTTCCCTAAGGAAATAGAAAAAATAATAGTTGCTTATAATGGGAAAGAGAATTCAAAATACGGAATAACTCTGGCAAAACGCCTGGCACAGAACACTGGAGCTAAAATACATATACTCCGAGTGATTAAGCCGAATATCCAGGAAGAAAAGAAAATAAAGATAATATCTGAACTTGAACAGATAATTAAGGAACTGAAGGAAAATACTATCAGTTACGAAGTTAAAGAACATTATTCCGCAGAGAATGGTATACTTGGTTCTATTGGCCAGGATGATCTGCTAATAATTGGAGATTCGAGCCAGCGATTTAGAGTTTCTTTGCTTGGAATGCTGCCGTACAATGTAGCCAAGCGATCTCAACGACCGGTGCTAATAGTAAAGAAACATAAACCATTGTCAACAGAAGGCATAAATAATGTTATTATGAAAAAGATCAAGAAAATAGTACGTATAAGAAATGAGTCCAATGAGAACAGGTAGAAAGGTTCATAAAAAACGAATTTGAGAGAAATGTTCATTATTATAGATACGCGTATTAAGCAATGAGAACAAATAAGGTGATGAAAATGATTTCAATCAAAAGCTCCGATATCAAAGTGCCACTGGATGTGCCCAAAGAGGCCCGTGAAACGTATATAGATAATTATATGGAGATCACAAAGAGCACGGGAAGACTTATGCTCTTTGCAGGCGACCAGAAAGTAGAGCATCTTAATGATGATTTTTATGGGGAAGATACTGCAGCAGATGACAATGATCCGGAACATCTGTTCAGAATAGCGCACCAGGGAAAAATTGGTGTTTTCGCCACCCAGTTAGGCCTTATTGCAAGATATGGGATGGACTATACGGATGTGCCATATCTTGTGAAGATCAACTCAAAGAGCCATCTTGTTCCCACTAAACAAATGGATCCCTTTAGCAACCAGTGGTACGATGTACCCCAGATAGCAGAGTTCAGGGACAACAGCAAACTGAAGATACTTGGCGTGGGTTACACTATATACCTGGGTAGCGAGTATGAAGCAGATATGCTTGCACAGGCGGCACAGATCGTGTACGATGCACACCAATACGGAATGCTCACGGTACTCTGGATATACCCCAGAGGTGCTGCAGTAGCTGACGAGAAGGACCCGCACCTTATTGCCGGCGCAACGGGTGTTGGTGCCTGCCTGAACGCTGACTTTGTAAAAGTGAACTACCCGAAAAAAGAAGGACTTGCTTCAGCAGAGATATTCAAAGAGGCTGTAATTGCAGCCGGCCGGACAAAAGTGGTATGTGCCGGAGGATCAAGCGATGATCCAAAAGCTTTCCTGAAGAAGCTCCATGACCAGATACATGTAAGCGGCGCAATGGGTAATGCAACTGGCCGCAACATCCACCAGAAAACACTTGATGAAGCTGTTCGCATGTGTAATGCCATATATGCGATCACAGTGGAAGATGCGACTGTGGAAGAAGCTCTCATGATATACATGGGAAAATAAAAAGGCTGAATTTCAGCCTTTCTTTTTTAAAAAAGATCCGAGGAATAAACTAAGGAATTTAGTTCCCATCGGAACACTCGAAGTCGAATCCCAGGATAAAGGTTCCCGTGCCGTGGGCTTGCGGAAGACCCATTTTTTGTTTGAGGTATTCATCCGTTGGAGGAGAGGGAGAAGCAAGAGCAACATTACAGATATGAGGTAATTCCTCTACCTCAGCACATGGCTTAGGTGGCAAAACCACAATAAGAGGATCGGTCTTGGGATCGATCGACCTGAGCAGATCCTTATCATAGATCACAATGTTGCCAATGACAAGGTTATCCTTGCAGCTTTTTAGTTCATTGAGCTTGCATTCATCATCCAGATCTTCTCCAACCACACGATCATGGTGCATGAGCACGACATTAGGGCAACACGGCCACACATATTCCATACTGGTAATGAATGGAATGACCACATCTTTCTTGAGCACTTCTTTGATACCCCGATTATCACCCCGGCCAAGACCCATAAGTGTCATATCATCTGCTTTTTTCTCAAGTTCCTTAATGATCTCCCTGTCCTCTTCAAGAAGGACATAGGTTTCTCCTACACCTTTTATTTCCTTGAGGCGCTGTCGAACCTTGTTGATTATTTCTTCACGTTGCATAGTAGTGCCTCCATTTAGAACTATAGTACTTAAGATGATTGTTATGTCGATTTGTCATTATTTAAGTATACCGGGCTACCACACACTGACAAATATATAGAAAAGACAACAATAAGTATATAATACAAAATTAGAGATTATTAGCAGGTGCAATTATGACCGATGTTAAAGTGAACTCTAGGATATGTGGATTTACCCATAGGATCAGCGGCAAAGTAGAAGGCAAGAGTATGGTCATTGATATCGAAACTCCTTGCAAGAAAGTTGCAGTACTTTCACATATGGAGATTCCTGTAAAGGAGCTTTATGAACCGTTCTACAATGACAACCAGGTATTCCAGAAGGTAAAGGAGGCAAAATGGTGCTCCACGTGTCTTGTACCATGCGGCATAATGCACGTATGCAGAATGGATATAGGTACCATTTCCAAAACACTTGCAAAGAATTCGGGTAGCGTGAGTATTGAATTTGAATAAGGGCAATAGCTCAGATGAGCTTAAGAACTCCAAGCCTGGGTTCATAGCACTCTCCTTTAGCAAGGAGAGACCGGATAACTGCATCCGCTACCTCTTCCGGGATCCCTTGTGACTTCGCTTCTTTCAGTAAGCAACTATACTGTACGCCTTTACCACTGTCAAGTTCTTTGAGGAGCTCAAAGATCACATTTTCAGCATTATCCCTCTGTTGCGTTTCTGAGCCTGCATTTTCTTTAATGGAAAGCAGGGCTTTGCGCACACTTTGTTTAAACTTGGAAATATAGTCCTGATCTGTACCATAGAATGCAATAGCATCCAGAATAGCTTCACATGACTCTGGATCTATTCCCTTTGATCTCAAGGATCCTGCCAGATCTTCTCCATGCATCTTCTCAAAAAATATCTCAGATAGCAGATCAAGCCTTTTTAGTGTCAGTTCTGCTGTATCTAGCACCCATCTGTCACGTACCGTACTTTCTACACTGTTGATCTCCTCTGGCCTTATGGAGATGAACACTGAATTTTTTTCAGGTTCATATATCCTCGCTTTGCCTACCACAGCAACATAGGACGGCACAGCCACGGTCGACAGAAATATAGCAGCCTCTGGTTGGTATTGACCAGCATATACAATAAACACTCCAGTTGGATCAGATATACGAGCCTTCCAGAGATCTCGCTCTTTTCCGGTTTCTGATCCCAGGTTCTCAACTTCTGTTATCACCCCGGCCACAAAGATCCTATTGATACGCACACCTGTAGGAGAGATCAGCAGGTTAGGAGAATTCATATCAGGAATATCATAACTGGTAACGGTTGTAAGGCTCAGGGTAGAATCATTGAACTCTTTTGCAAACAGTCTCTGAGCGATCTCTCTCTCTGCCATTATATCAAACATCCTCTGGTAATTTTAACAATAGACCCTCAAGGCGGGAAAGAAGATCATCTTCCGGAAGCCAGGCAGACCTCACAACAATGGTAGTACCGAACTCGCTCTTTGACGAATTGCCTCTTACAGTTAGATAAGCACCTATCAAAGATCTCTTCATGCTCTCATACACAGCATCTTTTGACAGGGATAACTTTATAATGTTCTCAGCTTCGTCCATAGATCTTCCATAAATAGTTTCTGAGAGTTCCCTGTTCAACATGATATAAACAGCTCCCGTACCATCGTCAAGTATCGCCTTTATCCGCATATCCTTGACACCCTCCACAGTACCATGCGCCCGGCAAACATTGTTCTGTATAACGCGATTACAAACAGGACATCTTTCGATCAGTCCTGAACCCGGGCGCACGGAAATAATATTTCCTGTGACCACTACATCAAAAAGACCATCCTTTTCAAGAACAGAGGCAATAGGAATAGAGATAGGTTCATGAGCCATGATCTTATTTTTGGAAAAAAGACATTTGTTATCAGGGAGTAGTTCCCATGAAGTTTCATGTGTGAAATTTAAAGAGGGGATACCTCTGAAAATCCTTACGTGGGCAGCCTTGAAACTAATAGCATTACCGATATCTACTCCATCCATGGGAACCCACGAGGTAAAAGGAAGTTTACCGGTCTCATCTGCAATGACACCCTCTATTATAGTAGTATCTTTGCCTTTGACAATGACATCCCTGTGATACATCTCAGTGACTACGCCCTGCGAACTTACCAGCAGGTCTGAAGAATTAATTTCGATGATCTTTTTTGTTTGAGTGAAAAGCTGTTCAGTTCTGGGTATGGATAGATCTTCAGGGAGCTTTTCCACAATAGAGCGTTGTCCAAAATTAAGCTCAGGGCGATTGTTCCAAACCTTCATGTAGGCATTATACACCCTGATAATGTCCCCTTCGTTCAAACAAAAATCATTCCAGGCAGTGAACAAGCAAACCCCTGTTTCATCTAAGATCTTACCCGAATATAGATTCACTGTTTCTCCCTTAAGGACAAAATTTCTTTTCTCGACGGATGTGATCCTGCCTTTCAAAGTGAAACTCTTTGGTGCATTGTAAATATCCTTGATTTTTATCTCAGGAGCCTCTTTTGAGCTGAATTTATTTAAAACTGTTCTTTTAGCTTCTTCAAGAGGTACACGGAACCTGAGAAGTTTATCGAGCTCGATTTTTATATCATCGTAGTCTATGCCATCAAGCGCCTTTGCCAGCTCTTCAATATGAGGCGCATATTTGTCATTCATCCATGATCTCCTTGCACCGGAACTTTAGATGCATGATATTCCTGATAAGCAATAAACATATCCAGAATATACTTTTCTGGAAAAGTTTATCAGAGAATAATATCCATTTGTAAAGGGGACTTTATTTAAGTGTTATTTTCCATGAAAGTCCTTTATGAGAAAACGGGGGATCATCTAAATGGTAAAACTTGCAATCGTTTATCTAAGTACCCAGGGAAGCACCCGGATGATGGCAGAAGCCATAGCTGAAGGTGCCAGACAGAAACATATAGAAGTAAGGGTCGATAACTTCTACGAGTGGGACCCTAAAGACGCTGTCAGCTATGACGGCATAGCAATAGGTTCTTCAACTTTCTATTACAAGATGCTTGAACCTATTTCAAAGTTCCTTGATGCACTGATAGCTGAAGGAGTAGATGGAAAAGTAGGTTCTGCTTTTGGATCATATGGATGGAGTGGTGAAGCACCTGTGATGATCGCTGAAAAGATGAGAGAAGCTGGTATGAAAGTAGTAGACCCTGTCCTTAGGGTGCAATATATCCCGGAAGAAAAGGATATAAAGGAATGCCAGCGCCTTGGCAAGGATATTGCTGCAAAGTTGAAAAAACTCAGAACAGAGTAGTTTTAGATACAATTATTTCTTTTTAAGAGCCATTATAACACAAGATAAGGATTGCTGTGATAATGACACATTATTTATAGCATATCCGTCTGAATATACCGTTGTTCAGCACTTAAAGACACAAATTCAGTATAAATCATCGAAGATAACTATTTATAATTTATTTTTGTAATTAAGTACTTAATATGAATCTGATCAGAAATTGACTTTTTCAGGAGGAAAAAAATTGACAATAATACCACTTGCACCGATAGAAAGGCTTATAAGAAGTGCTGGGTCTCAAAGAGTTAGTGAATCCGCAGCAATGGCACTATCTGAAATACTCGAAGAGTACGGATTGGACATTTCAAGAGAAGCGATCAAGCTAGCTGAACATGCTGGAAGAAAAACTGTAAAGTCTGAAGACATCGCCTTGGCAAAAGATATGCTATCCAAGAAAATGTTCAAATGATACAGTTCAAATTATTTTTTAGATCAACAGATTAGACAAGCTTATGCCACCCAGGGTAACTGTTGTTACCACCACGCCTGCAATAAGGACACCTGCGGTTATAGCCATAAGCGCATGTCTGAAGCCTATACCGAAAACGAAGGCTGCTGCACACCCCGACCATGCACCAGTTGCGGGCAGGGGAATGGCTACAAAGATAGCTAACCCCAGAGTGCCGTATTTTTCAAAGGTGGCCGAATGGTTATGGTGAGTACGGGTAAAAAGCCAATCAAAGAATTTGTTCCAGAACCTGAACCTGCGCAAATAGTTGGACACCGGCTCCAGATATAGCAGAAGAGGTATCACCGGTATCATATTACCTATAACCGCCAGAAGATAGGCTTCTGTCGGATGCATTTGATATTGAAGTAATGCAACTGGTATCGCACCCCTAAGTTCCGCCACAGGTAAACAGCTGATCAGAATAGTGGCCAGCCAATTGGGAAAACTGTCAAAAAGGTTTGAGAGTAATTGTACAACGGCCATTCTAATTTCTTCCCCTTAGTGTGAAATGCGCGATCAATGCTTCAAGCTGGATCCTTTCATTAGATCCTTCGGCTATTCTGAAATCCACCTCTCCTATAACATCAATGAGGTCTATCATTTTCTCCTGAGGAATTGAAAGGCTAAACATAGCCCGATAGATCTGACCCACCACATCTTCACCTGAAAGGCCCTGGTCAAGAAGAAGCTCATCCAGATGTTTACGTGCAGACATGAAATTACCACTAAGGGCAGTGTTGATCAGATCTGTGATCTGTTCAGGACGAGCTGTGGCAGTGATCTTATAAATGGTGTCTTTATGTACTACTCTGTCAACAAGAGAAGCAGCCTGCAATGCGTTGATGGCCTTGCGCATATCCCCCTGAGCTACATATTTGATAGCTTCCATGCCGTCAGTTGCAATTTCGATCCCTTCATTACTGGCAACAAAAAGCACACGCTCGGTCACCGCATCGTCAGAAAGAGGGCGGAATCTATAAACTGCACACCTTGACTGTATGGGTTCGATGATCTTTGAGGAATAGTTGCAAGAAAGAATGAAACGACAATTGTTAGTATATTTTTCCATAGTTCTTCTTAGCGCCGCCTGAGCATCTGAAGTCAGAGCATCAGCTTCATCAAGGAAGATTATCTTAAAATCTGCCCCACCTATCGGTGATGTCTTAGCGAAGTTCTTGATCTTGGTACGCACAACATCGATCCCTCTTTCATCGGAAGCATTTAGCTCAGTGAAGTTCTCTTTCCATGAATCTGCAAATAGCTCCTTTGCAATGGAAACTGCTGTAGCTGTTTTTCCTACACCCGGAGGGCCGGAAAAAAGCAAATGCGGAAGGTTGCGACTCTTTACATAGGATTTGAGCCTTTCTATCGCCTCTGTTTGACCGACAATATCATCAAGTCTCATAGGCCTGTATTTTTCGATCCATATCTCTTCTTTAATGATTTACCCTCCCTTCCGGAAAATGCGTAGTGCATAGATAGCGATAGGTATTTTTTAAACTTTCGAAGCCATCGGCAAAAGAGCAAAAAAACAAAGATGATAAAAGCAAGAAGAAGAAGATGTTGTACAGCACAACACCTTTACTTATTCTTGTAAACAGAATCATAGGCATATTTGCCGACGATAGGTACTTTGAACTTTGCTCCCTTGTATGCCATTATAACAAAAGCCAGCAACAAGAAGAGAGACAGGAATCCTGCAAAGTCCGCAAGCACCCAGCCAAAATAAGGTATCCACCCAATAAGGAATACGATCAGAGCCAAAGGTATGAATACCAATACTGACTGCATGGCGTGGAAACGGACAAACTTATTTTCCCTCTCGATAATGAGGAAAAGTATTCCTGTGAACCAGAAGCCAATATAACATAAAGCTGCAACAACATTCTCGTTCAATCCGATAGATGTCTTATATGTCATGCTACACTCCTTAGTTCTATTGTGTGCTGAGGACATTTCTCCACGCATATCCCACAGGCGGTACATTTGCTCTGGTCGATCTCGGCCAGGAAATCAGTAACTGTTATCGCCTGCACAGGACAGTTCTTTTCACATATCTTACATGCAATGCAGCCAACAGTACATACAGCCTTTACATCTTTACCCTTGTCGTGAGAACGACATTTGACATGCACCTTTTCGGATTCCTTTGCAAAGGCAAGGATATCGTTGGGGCAGGCTGATATGCAAAGTCCACAGCTTGTACATAGATTTTTATTGACATGCGGAAGTTTGTCTTCCCCTATGGACATAGCACCAAATGGACAGGCACGTACGCATGTACCACGGCCCATACAGCCGAAATTACAGCCTTTTTCACCATCTGAGAGCATCATCACGGCCTTGCAGTCTTCAATTCCCACGTATTCGAACCTGTCGATACAATTTACTCCACCGTTACAGAGCACAAAGGGATATTCCTTTTCTCCCTCTGCGACTTCCTGGCCCATGATACCGCCTATCTGCTTTGCAACATCGAACCCACCTACAGGACAACCGTTAATAGGAGCGTTTTCACTGACCACCTTTTGTGCAAAATCAGAACATCCTGCATAACCACATGCTCCACAGTTAGCACCCGGCAGTACACTCAATATCTCATCTATAAGGGGATTGGTTTCTACCTTGAACTTACGGGAAGCTACTATTAACATGATGCCTACAGCAAGTCCCAGCCCGCCAAGGATGGCTACAGATTGTATTAGTAAAGTAGTGAGGTTCATATAGGTATCACCCAGAAATAATTAACGAAAGCCATGGACAGCATCAGAGCCAGCAGGAAGGCCTGAGGAAGACCTCTTACCGCAGAAGGGATACTCACAAGTGTGGAACGCTCCCTGATAGCTGACATCATTAACATTACAATAGTATATCCAAGACCTGCTGCGAAACCGAACATTACACTTTGTGCAAAACCATAATCGGATCTTACGTTCAGCAAGACAGCTCCAAGAACAGCACAGTTGGTACTGATCAAAGGCAAGTATATACCTAAGGAGCGATATAGGGCAGGAATATTTTTCCTGACAACGAACTCGACCAGTTGCACTAAGGCTGCAATGACGACAATAAAACTGATAAGGGAAAGGAACTCCAATTTCAGTGGTACGAGCAAGTAAGTGTACAAGAGATAAGAAACAGTAGCTGACATTGTCATGACAAAAACTACAGCACCCGACATGCCTGAAGCGCTTTTAACGTCTTTTGTCACACCTACAAAAGAGCACAATCCAAGGAACTGGATGAGAAGGAAGTTCTTAATGAACACACCTTCCATGAAAATGGTGAAAAGGGATGTATCTGCCATTTTATTCACCTCTTGCACGTTTCTTTTCCTTCTGGTAATTTATTATAGCCATCAGAATACCTATGGTAAGGAAAGCCCCGGGTGGCAGGATCATGTTGGTGACCGAGGGATTGATAGGCAGAGTAATGACAGTGTGACCAAAGGTCACTATTTGTCCGCTTCCAAGTATTTCACGGATCCCGCCTATAAGCATCAGAACTAGCAGGAAACCAGTTGATATACCAAGTGCATCAATGACAGAATAGAATGGTCCGTTCCTGTTTGCATATGCCTCTGCACGCCCGATGATTATACAATTCACTACTATAAGAGGTATGAATACTCCCAGCGCGGCATACATAGAAGGTGAGTATGCCTCCATTATCATATCCACAATGGACACAAATGTGGCTATAATTATGATGAATATTGGGAGTCTTACAGTCGATGGAATCTGTTTTCTCAAGAGCGATACGAATAGATTGGCGAACACTAACACAAAAGCAGTGCCTGCCGACATACCAATTGCATTTTCTACTGATGTTGTAACTGCCAGAGTGGGACAGAGACCCAGTACAAGACCGAATATTGGGTTATCCCGTGTAATACCTCTGATGAACTCACTTAAAGGATTCATTTTACTCACCTTACCCCTCTGTCCTTTTTATTGACTCTACCTTGGAACTCAAAGCATCTATTACAGCCTGTGAAGAGATCGTAGCACCAGTGATGGAATCTATGCTGCCACCTGAACTTGAAAGTTGGAGCTGGCTTAGAGGAATACCATTGAATTGCTGCCTGAAAGCCGGTTCAATTATCTTAGATCCCAGTCCTGGAGTTTCTGCATGGGAGAGCACGCTCATACCTGTGATCTGAACGAAATCAGAGGTTACACCACCTGCAACCTCTATAATATCCTGGGCACCTGGTTGTTGCTTAAAGAATGCATAACCTATGAGATTACCGGATCCGTCCTTGGCAAGGTAATATAGTATCTCCTTATCACCATCCTCATTGATGATAGTATCACCATAAACCGGCTCAAAATCCACCGCCTGGGGCATCACTTCTGACAGTTTCAGAACCCTGGCCTGCTCAGTATTGACCTTAAGCTGCGCCTGAGTTGGTACATAAGTAATACCAAGAAGTGCTGCTGCCACAGCAGATATAAGGACAAGTTTGCCAACAATGATTATAAAATCCCTATTGCCATCAGTCATTTGATAACACCCCCATCTTCAAGCTGGAAGGTATTTTATCCATAACACGTCCATAGAACTTGCCGATAATACCTTCACTGCCGAAAGCAGCTGGAAGTGTAGTGGTTTCTATGAACGAAGAAACACAGTTTGCCATGAATAGACCATAGAATATTCCTGCCATGTAATTGCCAAAATAACCGTATATAGATACCAGAATACCGCATACTATTCCATAGATAAGGCGACCTCTCTTGGTGACCGGTGATGTTGGAGTGTCGGTGGCAATGAAAAGAATTCCAAAGAATACCACCCCTATCATCGAATAACTTAGTTCATCACTTATCTCCAGGAATTTAAACATAAGGGAGAGATACATCAATGGGTTCAAGACACCTGCTCTGACTAACTCAACTGCCGCAAACACCACATTAAGCGTCTGGGGGAACAGGACCATCGTAAGGAAAAATGCTAATGGTACTCTCCATTCCACATATCCTTTGTAGATCAAGTATACTCCACCTATTAGAGCAATAGGAGAAACATCTACAAGTAAGCCCGCACCATTTTCAAGAATGAAATCAGAGAACTGTCCCACATGGGGAATTGAAATCGGAGCCATTAAATTGGGCCAGGAGCTGCTGATGAATATCCATGCAGCAAGTACAGGATTGAAGACATAGGAACCGATCCCTCCAAAAGCATGCTTACCGATTGAGATGGCAAAGAACGAACCTACTACCGGTAACCACAACGGGGCTTCCGGAGGCATTACAAGAGAAAGCATTAATCCTATCAGGACTGCATTCCCATCGTTTATAGTGCTCTTATGGCGGAATATCTTCTGGATACCTGCTTCTGTGACAACTGCAGCAAGAATACCGGCAAGTATTATGCTCAAAGCAGGCAGACCGAAGAAATATATGGATACAAGGCTTACAGGCACAAGGGCCAGTAGCTTGCCCCGCATGATATTTCTGAAATGGATATTAGACTTTCTATGAGGGGGAGCAGATATAGTAAAGGTCATTTATTCACCTCCACAGGCACAACCAAGTTTAAGGTTAGAAGATTCCTTTGGAGGCAGATCTTCATAAGCCATCTCAACAGCATCCTTGGCATACCTGATAAACTGGAGAATATGTATCTTGGAAGGACATGCTATAGCACATTTTCCACATTCAATGCAATTTTCTATGTGCATCTTGCGACATTCATCGAACCTGCCCTGATCTGCAAGAACTGCGAGTCTGCTGGGAATCAATTCCACAGGACATACGTCTACACATGCTGCACAATGGATGCAGGCTATCGCTTCATCCCTAGATACATCTTCCGGTTTCTGGAAAGAGATCCTTGTAGTGGTCTTTGTAACCGGGACTTCATCAGTATACTGGGCAACCCCGGTTCTCATGCCATTGGCAATAAGCTTGCCAGATTCACTGGGATAACCGCCACATGCCTCTATCACGTCCTTGAAAGGTGTGCCTATTCTGACCAGCACTTGAGAAGGACAATGTGCAAGACCTTCCAGGGAAATAACTGTTTCATAGTAAGGCTTCCCCTGATATACAGCATCATAGAGAGCTTTTGCTGATTTGACACCGCATATTGCCACACCCACATCTGCAGGAGTGCAGCCAACTGGAACCTTTTTCCCTGTTACATTGTAGGTGAAGAAATTAAGAATACGCTTACCATATATACGCTTCTGGGAAACCACCACAATGTCAGATCCCTGGTCCTTGAAATAATAGCCTATCTTGCGACTGCCTATAAGAGGGGCAACTTCCAGCTGTTTTCCTTCAAATCTTATCCCGCTAAAAGCTGCTATGGACTCAGCATCATCACTACGCAGCACAATAGCGCCTTTAGATGCACCTGCAGCCTTCATGAGAAGTTTGAGCGCTTCCAGCATCTGAGTGCCATATTCTTCAGGAGTGCTGAATTTGCCTCCGATCCATTCTGATGACGTGGCATTGATGAGTACTGTGGTTATATTTTTACCATCCGGCTTCAGAACACTTTGTGTTGGAACACCATAGTGTTCCACTATACCGGAGTTCTTTATCAGTTCGATCAGATTGTTTGGTGAGGGATCCTTCGTTGGAGTGAATTCCACGGTCTGATCGCTTTCAATGGTCTTGATGATAACGCTCAGAACCTTATTTCCTTCCGGATGTGGAGCCATCTCAATAGAGAGAACCTCACCACAGACACTTGAATGGACAGATGAATCATTGTTGTCTTTACAGTCACCTATTTTTTGTCCAATGACCACAGAATCTCCCTTTTTGACCATTGGAACACAGGGCATTCCCTTATGCTGCTTAAGGGGAATTATTACTTTTTCCGGTAATTTACTCAATCGTTTACTTTCCATTATAATTCACTCCTTAAAGTGCTGGTTCCCTCTCTACTTCAACCGGCTTTTGTCCGGGTATTGTCACGCTGATCTCCTGAGCAGGAGCTGTTGTTCCTGCGGGGTCCATATCATAACCCAGTAGCTCCCAGTTAATATGAAGAGTTCCTGAAGCTGAGCCTGCGTGACAGTCAGCACATATCAGCGGATCGGCCAAACCAACGTCCTGGCTTGCAATGTTATGGCTTACCTGGTACAAGAGATCAACATGCCTCCGGATGGCTTTCGGATAATCAGGCTGATTATCAAGGTTCCCATCGTATGAGCGTATCTCTGAAGATGTGACCTTGCCATCCCCATTAGAATCAGCTTCCTTTACTGCAGATGGAGGTATCGGGTCACCCAGTGAAGAACTGTTGTCCGGATTGTTCAGGACTTCCTGGTCCAGACCTTCATCCCACCATACACCGCTTATTAAATTGAAAGTGTTCAGTTTCACACCTTCCTCATCCTTGCTGGCCATCACAGGGAGTTTTTCATTGTAGATTCCACCTGACCAGGCCAGGGTTGGTGTAAAATCCGACTCATGATATGTTTCTTCAAGAATCCCATTCTCCCAGCTGAAACTACTTACCGTTTTAACGCCTGTGAGATCTCCGCCTGGCAACATGGGGATGTGACATGTTTCACACTCAATGGTCTCAAGGTGGGCGTCAACGATACCACCATGGGAAATGCCTGCATGGCAGCCTTCTGAGTCACAGCTCTTTACCTCCACATCGTTCTCATGGACAGAATCAAGAGGGATCCGCCGACCTATCTGGTGCTCATCGGTTTCATGGCACTCCACACAATTCACGTTGGAATGAACATCATACTCTGAAGCATTTGCAGCCATCCATGTCACTGCACTGGTAGCAGCTTCATTTTGATGGCAGGTATTGGCACATTGCTCCTTTGTGGGCCCTGCATTGACCTCATCGTGTATCTCAGTAACGATCGGTAAAGGAGTGAGAACATTTAAAGCGTAGCTGGCAACATATAAAGGATCTTTCTGTGCCTCTTTGCTCGCTTCTTCAATTGCTGCTTCTTTTGCACCGGCGATATTCCCAGAAGAGATACTTGCAACACGTGCCTCATAATCATATAGACCGTTCTGTTCATGGCAGACCATACAATCGACATCTGCACCATATTCCTCAAGATCTCCTCCTCCTGGGTGCAGCGGACCGTAAACACTTAACCATGTTTCTTTATCCATGTCACTCAATAGGACGCCATGCTTCATGAGAGAAGACCATTCGGCCAGATCCTGCCGCACATGGAAAGAACTGTTCACTTCAGCCTTTGTATTTAAATGACAGCCCATACACACCTTATCAGACCACTTCTGATCGGTCATGTAGTGAGACGAAAGGACCTCATTCCCACTATACCCGACATAAGCGTACACTCCGGATATGAAAAGCATCAATACAGCAATTACAATAAGAAAACTTGCTTTCATAAAAATCACACTCACTTTTCCGAGGTATCCCCTGGCGTTTTAGAAGCAACATCTTCAAGCTGCTTTATAGCAACAATTATAGTATTCCTCAGATTCTGTTCGTTAGTAACTTTCAAGTCGTTAGTGACGTATTTATCGATCTCGAATGTCTTGCGAACTACCCGTACATTAAAATCAAAAACCTTATCCATAAGGCCTTTCTCAGGGGTCATGCCAAAGAAGTCGACATCCATGTGATTGCCGACTATATTGGACTTGAGTTCTATTTTATCAAGAGGTGAACCGGGTTTCACATAGATGATATGATGTTTTACAACACCAAATTGTTTTTCGATTCCCCTCCATCCATACTCTTCCATTATCTGATGGATCGCCACAACAAGGTATTTATCCTTGCTTGAACGCGAGCCTGTTGCCGAAGCTCCACTGTGATCGCTCATGATTACACTTCCTTTGATCAAAGATTTCCGCGAAAGAACCAACTAAATGCCCGTTACGGTTCTGATTAAGTTTAAGATTGATTATGTCATTCCATAAACCATGATGTATAAAACTGTTACCATTGCCCTGATAGCGATTTTATCAGTATCATTCGTGATAAATTGCATTGACAAAGGTATGGATAGCCAGGAACCTATACCACAGATATACAATGATACCAGAAGCATAATGGATACTATAGTGACGATCAAAGTGGTTGACACTAACAGTACTCACGCGAGAGAGGCAATTGATAATGCTTTTGAGTGGGTGTACTATGTTGATTCAAGCATGGACTATTTCGATAACACCAGTGAACTGAGCAGACTTAACACTAATTCACAACTTCTGAATGCAAGTAATGATCTTACATATGTAATCAACAAATCTATATATTATCAGCATGTTACCCACGGGGCTTTTGACATTACGGTCTTACCTCTTTTGGATCTGTGGAAGAGCAAATTTGCACCCGGGGGCACACATCAGCCACCTACCGAAGATGAGATCCGTGAAACACTAAGGCTTGTGAACGCCAGTAATATAACCGTCATGGAAAATAACATATTTACACAGGAAGGGATGAAGATAACCCTGGGTGGAATAGCAAAGGGATATGCCCTCGACCTTGCCATAGATTCGCTTAGAAAGGATGGTATAACCTCAGGTTTTGTTGATGCGGGAGGGAATGGACTTTACATTGGATATAAACCTGATGGAACATCCTGGAGAGTAGGATTGCAGAATCCGAACATGAGCCAGCAGGTAATAACTGTTATTGAGATCACAGATATGGCTGTAGCGACCAGCGGCAATTATGAAAGATATTTTAGTGAAGAGGCAAAGGTTTCCCATATTGCCGATCCTCGCACAGGATATCCATCCCAGAACCTTATAAGTGCCACGGTCATTGCACCTCTTGGTATAGACTCAGATGCACTGTCAACTTCTGTATTCGTATTAGGGGAACAGGAAGGCCTGGAAATGATCGAGGAACTTGATGGCGTAGAATGTCTTCTGATAACAAACGACAAAAGAATAGTAAAGTCCAGTGGCTTTGAGAAATATGAGGTCACTTCAGCCTGAAAGTGACATTCACTATAATCAGGGCAGATCAACCTCGTGCAGGGTCTCATATATGGGACCCTGTGGAGTCAGGGTACTTTTCTTGAGCTTAACTGTATGAACATTCATCAGGCCCACATCAAAATCCCTGAGAGGATCTATTGCAGAGATAAGTTCTTTCTTTCGAGGATTGGACAGATATGTGACCCTGGCAAGAGTCGCATGTGGAATGAACTTGCGTGGCTCTTTTTTAAAACCTATTTTTGATAGTAATGATTCCAACTGCCCGTGAATACATGAATAGTCACCATCTGCACCCAACCATATTATCCTGGGATTCTTCATACCTGGAAAAGCGTCCACCCCGGAAATTCTTGAATCGAATGACGGACAATCCAGTCTATCGAGAGCTGTGATGATCTCTGGCAGTTGTGCCTCATCAACATCTCCCAGAAACTTCAGGGTGATATGTACAATATTAGGATCTACTGGTCTTAATCCAGGTCCTATGAACTTTGACTGTATCGCAGAGATCTTTGCATGGAATTCTTCCGGAAAATCCACAGCCACGAATGCCCTGATCACATAAACACCTTTATAGAATTGGAACTGGAAAGATAAAATACTGGCGCTGTTGGCTTACATAGGTACCTTTATGAGAGATAAAATCTTTATATAAATAGAGGGGCAAAATGGAACAAAAAGGAATGATCGTTGATTATTATAGCAGTGAACAGGAGGCTACTGGACAGATAGAGGACTACATGGAAAAAACTATCATTGTTATTGAAACTGCTGTAAGGCTTGCCGAAGAACTTAGTTCTTCAGCAATAATCCTTTCCGGAGATCTTTGTTTTGAAGAGATCAAAACAAATATTCCTATTTACCATGCTTTCAGTGACCAGAAAGAACTCATAGATCATCTAATATTCTCCAATGGGGGAAATGGAGTACATACTTTCACAGACAAGATGATCAACCAGTCTTATCATAAGTTAGAAGAACTGGAAAACATAGCTGCTATTGAACATGTTCTGGGAAATATTTCAGAGGGGAATGTTGTTGGGATTATAGGCAGCATAGATTCCTGTGCCATAGTGGTCCATGACCTGAAGGAGAACGAAATGGTTAAAAAGATACGGGAATGTGAAGAACGTGTATCGCCTGAAGTTGTACGTGCTGTTTTGAACATTTGTTTCGATATTGCCACAAAAGGACGTGAAGGCAAAAAAATGGGTACAGCATTGATCGTAGGTGATGTAGATGAGGTCATGCTGAGGTCACATCCTCTTATCATCAACCCATATCTGGGACAAACACCCGAGGACAGTAATATCCTTGAAGAGCACAACTGGGAATCAGTGAAGGAACTTGCACAACTGGACGGAGTATTTGTGATCTCGGAAGAGGGAAAGATACATGCCGCAGGCAGATATCTTGACGTGGATGCCAGAGATATAAAAATTGATAAGGGCCTTGGAGGACGGCATGTATCTGCAGCAGCCATCACAAGAGATACTGTCGCTGTGGCTTTCACTGTATCAGAATCTGGTGGCGTGGTAAGAATATATATAGATGGAAAAGAATTGATCTGCATCGATAGACCACAAAGGTGTACCCCTGCATAAACTCGTTTTTGAAAAAAGAGAATTGACCGGTTAGATCCGGTCAGATCGTACAAGTTCTGTTTTACATTGGCATTTTCATTCCAACTGCATTCAAGACCAGTGCAGTGGCAAGATAAAGTGCTGCAAGACCTGTGATCAGGGTTATTGCTCCTGCGATTCCCAGTGGCAGCATTCCAAAGAAGACAGCTGCAAGGCTGAGGAATGTTAGGTCAAGCACTATAAAGACCACGGTTAGCATTTTTAGACCGATCTTTAATGTACCAAGTGTGAGCAAAATTGCTATGATTCCCCATACAAGTGTGAAAAATCCCATAGATGTAGCACTTGCTGCATCCCATGTTGCGTTGAAAAGCCCCATTGGAGCGAGGTTTATGTATGAAAAACCGAGCCACCAGAGACCAAATATGGTGAATGCTGTTGCACCGAACGTGTCGCCTTTTTTCCATAACTGCCAACCAGCAATTACTTCTGCAATGCCACCAAGCATAATCGCCATTGCGATCACCATGAGTGCATCCGGGAGCATTCCCATGTTTAAAAGTCCTGCGAATGTAGCTGCAAACCCAAGACCGTAGAAACCTACTGCTGCCGGGCTTCCTGCCGTTGTGTCTTTAATTGTTATTTCGCCTTCCATAGTTTGTCACTTCCCAAATATCATATAATGATTAATACAATCATAAATCACTTATACTGTATAGTTATACCACCCTTCAAAGAAAACGGGCTACATAATGATAAATTCAAATTCATGCATATACTGTAAGCTATCCAAACTTAGCCAAACACCTCCTACATAAAGACACTTTCTAATAGCAGTATATATGTGTTTTGTTTCTTTCAGGCACGGCAGAAAATCAGAACAGAATGCGAGATGCATCTGACCGATATCGGGCTTTATACTGTATTCTAAGACATATGAAAGGTGCATTGACAAATAAACGGTATCTACTACGTTTTTATCATTAAAAACGATTAAAAATCCAACCCTTATTACATTAAAAATAAGATAACAAATATATATTTGAAAGGAGGGCGGATAGACTCGACAATTTTAAATACAATAAACAACATCTGGCTCTTCTTTTAGAAGCCTGAATACAAATGAAGTTACACAATGATCTATATCCTGAATCTCAATAGGGCTGCAATGCCTCCAAGAGCCAGTAATTTTTGGCCGGGTTCAAAAACCGTGCTAAATACCACTATACTCCCCTGAGAATGCTCCACGGCCTGCAAAAAAGTATCAATCTCACCTTTTTCCCTTTCTTCCCTCAATAACTCGTCACAGATCAGAAGTATATCTATTGCACCATAATCCAGAGCCATTTTCACTTCTGACAGACCGTATGCTACTTTGCCATCCACTGCTATCTCCCTTAAGAGATCTTCCATCAATTTAGCCTCGCGTGCAATCCGGGATTGCTCCATGATCCTGTCAACTGCACCTCTTCGCAAAACTTCCTGAAAACCTGACATACCAATGGATGCTGTGTCTTCAAGAACTAGCTTTGATAACATCTCGGGTTCTTTTTGCAGAGCATATTTCAGAAAATCCTCTTTTGTAAAACCCGGTCCTGCAAGTACAATTGACTCCGAGCCGGAAACAGCATGGGTCAATTGATCCAGGATCTCCTGGAAAAAAACAGTCCTCAGATTGCCTTCAGCTTTACCTGCAGATTGAGTTATATGAGAATAAACCTCGATACCATAGTGCCTGACAAGACCAATATCCGCATCTCCTTCCTCTACTGCAACAATAATAACCGAGGGCCGCTTGGAAGCTATCTCAGCTTCATCTATTCGTTCCAGCTGATCCTTCTTCCAGACCTTGATGATGGATAGATCAGTTCCTTCCTCAATATTGAAAGTATGATGGGACCCAATATCCATACCGTGTTCTATAACACCATGTACTCTGAGCCTGTTGGAGAATTTATGGAATTCCAGACCCTCCACACGGACCCCAAGCCTCACTGTTTTCTTCTCTACTTTTTCCGGACGTAATTTATCGGTTGCGACATCGGCTTTTCTTTTAGTTACAGCAAAAACGAGGTCTCCTTTCTCAATGATATATTTGAGATGCCAAAGGTCATCAAGAGTTTCAGCTAAAACAGATATTTCCCCATCGTTTCCCCGCAGGTCCTTTTTCATTACCCTCATATCAGCACCTGAATAAAATGATCATACAAACAGCAACTTAAAAATAATTACCATGGAAGCAACCCTCATGGACATGATCAAACCTTAAGGTCGGATTCTCCCGGCGGTAACATCATAGCTATTTTATCAGGAGAAGCTGCCTGTTTTACAAATGATGCATCCCCTATTGTATCCACGTATTTCCTGTATATCTTTTTTGCTATGTCGTTCTGGTTGAACTTGCCTGGCACCAGCTCCATAACGTGCTTCGCCCTTCCGCTAATTGCAGAAAGGGGACCGCCTATTACCCTTGTCTCTTCACCCATTTCAATGCCAACTGCGACCCCTACAGGCACGTCCTTTAAATAGTTCCTTTCACCCCGGATAATGAAAGACCCTTTCTTTACGTATTCACCTGACTCCGGAGTTTTCGAAACCTGTGTTGGGTTTACCCAGTAACAGTCCGCACTGAACTGACCTGCTTTCCAGATGCTGGAATATGACACTACGAAACAAGCTGCCTCCTCAATGGTCTGTGGCGGTACTTCTTTACCACCTGTCTTGATCACGGTCAGTGGTGCACCTGGCACCTGGGTGTGCAGCACGATGTCCCGCTTTTCCATGTACTTTACAAAGATCTCCTCATTGGTGTCGGCATCTCTTCCACCTATTACCAGGAAACCATCCGATGACACAAACCACCTGAATCTGTCATACCAGTGCCTCTTAATGCGAACAGTACCTCCTTTCCTGGCAACAGGCTTTTCTTTCTTCTGCATGGCCAGTTTTGTCTGCTCAATAGACCTTATAGCACCTTCCTGTTTTTTTGCCAGTTTTTTGGATCTTTCATAATAAACCTGGGCGTTCTGAGGAACGGTCTTAGTGACATCTATGTTCGTTCTCATGCCCCCTATGTCAAGCAGCACTGTCCCTGTAGCTGAGTCTATGCTCAATATGGACTTGGCAGCCGGAATAGAATCCTTTGCAGCCTTTATGGTGGACTTTATCTGATCCCACGAATAACCTTTATCCCTTGCACTGGCAAGAACTTTTAAAACATCTTCTACAGCCTGATAATTAGCATAAATGGTTTCTGCAATGGACGTTTGTTTCTCCGTCTCTTTACCATACTTCTCCACAGCTTCTTCCTGCTGCTTTAACCTGCGCTCCAGAAGATCAACTTTTTCTTTTTTTACCGAAACTGCCTGTTCAGTGATCGACGCAGCTTCCCTTTTACCAAAATACTCATCTAAAGCCTTGTTAAATGAGGGATAACGCTCTTTTGTCAGTTCGCGGTATACTTCCAGTTCAAAAGGTACAACATCTATTGACTGAGCGGTATCTTCTTCACCTTTCTTTATGATACATGGATCTAATTTTCCTGTCTGCAAAGGAGAGAATATCTCTTTCATTGCCCTTAGGAGCAAAGCTATTTCCTCTGAGCCTACCTCCGAAACCGGAAGGTTCTTTTTGATCCCTGCCCTCGAACATACCTCTTCAGAAAGAAGACCACCCAGATTGAACCTGGTGGCTATTGTGCGTACCACGTCGGAATCAGATGATCTGAAGACTGTAAGCATCTGTTCTTCATTTACCTCAAGAGGGCTGATCTGTGCTTCAGGATAACTATATATCTCACCACTTCTTACCCTGCGGCCTTTGAATGTTGCAGGGTTCATGGGAAGAATGATGCGCCTTTCATTGTCAATGAGCACTATATTGCCTCTGGCAAAAAGCTCAGCCACCAGGACCGTTTCCACGCCTCCCCTGACAAAACCGATCTCTATTATCCTGTCAAAATCATACTGCTTAATGGAAACTATCCTGCTGCTCATTACATGTTTGCGCAGTAGCATAGGAAACGACTGTGGGATCTTAGGGCTCGGAGAAGCATACTGGCTTAGATGGGCCCTCTTTCCGGCCTGGATTATAAAGTCCACCCTACCCTTACCGAAAACAAAGAGGTTGAAACGTATCTCATCTTCCAGTGGCTGATAGATCTTCCCTACTTTAGCATCAATGAGCGAGAGCTCACCTGAACTTAGTTCTGCCACAAGAGCTGCAACATCTGCACTTGTCATTTCCTCTTTCATAAAGCGACTATAATGCAGGTGTTGACTATAAGGTTTATGACAAGAAAGTAATATTAATGATAATTTGGAAATCGAACTAACAATGAAATGATAACAACAAGATATAAAGAAGAAAATGAATGAGAAGACACGGAATTTTCTTGTGAACAGGTTCCGGGGCTATTACTCACAGGCTGAGATACACCTTCCCCCGGAACACATATCCCGCGAATGGGGTTTCATCTCTTTCAGCGATAGTTCTGAAACTTTCATGAAGAGACACATTGCCTTCGGCTCTGAAGGAGAGATCACGGACTACCTGAAAGGAATAGCTCCCGCTCATGCTTATTATTCTGTTGCATACTACGAGTATCCCAGCGCTCCGAAGATGAAAGAGAAGAACTGGCAGAAAGCAGATCTGATATTTGATATTGACTCAGACCACCTTCCAGGAAAGATCACTTCTTATGCTGATATGCTGGAAAAGGGAAAAAAAGAAACTTTTAAACTAATGGAATTCCTGCTTGATGACTTCGGATTTGATGAGAAGGACGTACATATTGTATTCTCAGGAGGCAGAGGGTACCATTGCCATATAACTGACCCTTCTGTCCTGCATCTGGAAAGCCCCGAAAGGCGTGAGATCGTTGATTATGTCAGTGCGAAAGGAATAGACCTTGAAAGGATACTTGACACAAAAGAAGTAAGTGGAGATGCAGGAAGAGAGAGTGCACAGATGATGGTATTTCCCTCGGAAACTGAAGGCGGCTGGAAAGGAAGAATAAACAGGTATTTTGTTTCTTTCATGAAAAACATAGTTTCCATGGACGATGCTGAAGAGATCCTAAGGGGATTCAAAGGCGTTGGAGAGAAAACTGCCCGACAGATCATAGAGATCTTTAGAGATGAAGCACAAGTGGAAGTATTAAAGAAAGGTAATATTGATGTTCTGTCAGGGCTGAATAAAAAAATAATCAATACATTGATAGAAGAAGGTATTAAGAAAATGTCAGCTGTTGTGGATGAGCCTGTTACAGCTGACATCAAGCGCTTGATACGTCTTCCCGGATCTTTACATGGTGGTTCCGGCCTTAAGGTAATGTCTTTAAATATCGATGACCTGGAAAAGTTCGAGCCCTTAACAGATGCGGTGGTTTTTGGTGAAAGATTGGTAAGGTTAAAAGTGATCAAGCCCTTTGCAGTGCAGATGAAAGGGAAAGATATCGAGGTGGAGCCGGGCGAGCAGGAGCTGCCGGAATATGTGGCTGTACACCTTATGTGCAGAGGAGTTGCGGAAGCTGGACAAGACAGGATAGGATGAAAAGATATGATCTTACGATGAAACTGCTCTGTAAGAGCACTGCCCTAACTTAAAATTTTTTAAATACATCTGTGGCTATTGATACGTGGTGCCCATCGCAGTTCATTGGCACTATACAGTCGTGTTTTTTATATATAGTTCCAAAAGAATATATCCAATGAGCATCTAAATACTGAAAGTGAATAGGGAGCTAAACTACCCTAATTTGACACGTATGAAGATTTGGACGGTATTAGATTTTTAACTTTGAGCGGGGAAGTGGAGTTAAAAAGAAGATGCAGATTGCATTTTTTACAAATTGAGCATATAGGGGGCTAAGGAATCATGTCTATAGAGAAATATGGGGTTCTTAAGGGCAAGGTTATCGGAGCAAAGCGTGAAGAGGACCTATCAACACCACATTACCAGATACATATTGTAGCTGGCGCCAGCCACTACCGTATTGCGGTAAATGTCATGTCGCAGTTAAAGCCTTCAGAGTTGCTTTTTATAGTCAATGACAATTTTAGTCATCCTATCACCACAATTTTACCGGAGTTGCCAAGTGACTTCACAAAATTGGAGAGCGATCCTGGGGGAAAAGCACTTGATTATATTCGCAGTAATCTGTTCGATCCAGCTGATATGCGGGTGATTCCGCACAATATGCCGGGACCTGACAATGATCTAAGCGATCATGTTGAACACTATGTAGACCGAGCTATGCAGGAAGAAGATGCTTTTGCCTATGCGTTCGGAGAGCGGTGGGGACCTGAGACTGACATTCCCGACAAGATCTTTGGCTTTAAACCGGGTAACGGCATTCACGATATACACATGAATCAGGGTAATGACCCATCCCACAGGAACGAGGATGGGGTCTGGCAAGACGGTGCACTTATTTTCCATTTTCCGTCTTCTAACCAATGGGTAGCCGTTTTCTTAGCTTTCCAGTCACAGACCTGGCACACTGACGATAAAACAGGTCATGCCATTACTGAGGAAGTAAACGAAGGTGTTATTAGAATTGTAGCTGCAATGGCCAATCCGATTGGTTCAGCACCTGAGGTGGAAACAGTAACTCTGATCAATACTTCACCTGAACCTATCGATCTTGGGGGTTGGCAGATAGCTGACAGGTTGAAAAATAAACACACCCTTTCAGGTATAATCAATGCTGGTGCCGTTATCACAGTGACATTGTCACAACAAGCAAAGCTTGGTAACAAAGGAGGTATTATCACACTGCTGAACAATAAAGGTTTAAAGGTTGATGGAGTGTCATATACATCTCAGCAGGCCCAAAAAGAAGGATGGACCATTATGTTTTAAAGTTGGAAGGAAAAATACTATGGAGAATGAGGTGTCGAGACCGGATATAGAGTATGAGGCAGTGCACCTGATGTGCAGAGGTGCGACAAAATATGGATAGAACAGAATTGAAAGATATCCTGCGCAGTGAGAGCAGTTCTTCCCTCAGGTCCTTAAGTTCTGATTTCTACGAGAGTGTAGCTAAGTACATTCGGGAACTGGAAGATGAGATAAGACTGATCAATAATCCCAGATCCGTTGAATCCAGAATGCTGGAGGATGAGCTTCAGAGTGCTATCACGGACATTGAAGTAATATTCCTGCGCAGAATAAAGAAGATCACTACAAGAGCAACTTCCAATGCCTTTTCCAAAAAGTCCCCTAGCCAGGATATGGACAAACTATTGCCTGCTGAAAGAAAGATATATGATTCTGTATTATCTGCCATAAATTCTGCAAGAGGAGAACTGCTCGAACCAATACTCAATCCGGAAACGATAGTAGCTTCAAAGACCGTACCTTGCAGGGAAAGCACTTCAATGGATGTTGTCCTACATCAGCATGATCAAAGAGGAAATCCTGACCGAACCACTTCGGATGTGCCTGAAATAAAGGAGCCGGAAAGAACACAGGAAGTACCCGGGGAAAACATTCCAGAAGTAATAGGCAAAAGTAATATAAATGAAGAGTTCGTTGTTGTGCGAATACTGAACGACTTACCTACCTTTAAGGCTTTAGATAATCGTGATTATACGCTGAGTGCAGAGGATGTTGTTGTTTTACCGACCCCTAACGCACAAGGTCTTGTGAAACGCAACGTTGCACACATCATCACAAAACTATGATTCAAATCAATAAAGGTGTAGATAATGAAGATCCCAAAAAGATTCAGAACACACTGCCCTTTCTGTAAAAAGCACACAGAACATGTGGTGGAGAGGGTGAAGAAAGGAAAAGCTTCCTCACTGACACATATAGAAAGACAGAAGAAGCGCCAGATAGGAATAGGCAACAGCGGAAAGTTCTCCAAGGTTCCTGGTGGAGACAAACCCACAAAAAGGATATATCTCAGGTATCGCTGCTCAGAGTGTAATAAGTCCCATCAGAGACCGTGCTTCAGAGCAAAGAAATTCGAATTTGCGGAGTGATGATCAATGACAAAACCAAAAAGCAGATTCTTACGTGTCAAATGTAATGACTGTGAGAACGAACAGGTTATCTTCGGCAGTGCAAGTACCAAGGTAACATGCCTGGTCTGTGGCAGGACCCTTGCAGAGCCTACAGGTGGCAAATCAACTATAACGACACACATCCTGGAAGTCCTGGAATAAGTGTATTCAAAGTGATCAGATGGATATCAATGAGTGGCCAGATGTTGGCGATTTTGTAGTCTGCACAGTAAAGGACGTTGTGGACTTCGGTGCATACACCACACTTGAAGAGTATGGCGGAAAAGAAGGATTCATCCATATTTCCGAGATCAAGGCCGGATGGGTAAAATACGTACGTGATTACGTACGTGAAGGCCAGAAAATCGTATGTAAGGTCCTGAAAGTGGATACTGGCCGCAGACACATTGATCTGTCCCTCAAAGATGTCAATGAACACCAGAAACGTGCCAAGATCCAGGATTGGAAAAATGAGCAAAAGGCTGCAAAATGGCTGCAGTTCGTTGAAGAGGAAACTAAAATAAAAGATGAAGAGCTGGATAAGCTTAAGATCAAACTTCACGAAAACTTTGGAAGTCTGCATTCTGCCTTTGAAGAAGCGGCCATCAATGGAGAAGCTCCTTTTGTAGAAATGAAAATTAAAAAGAATGTAGTTAAAAGTATTCTCAGGATAGCCCAGGAGAATATAAAACTTCCGTTTGTTGATATCGCCGGTTTTGTGGATCTGAACTGTTATCTGCCCGAGGGGATCGAAGTGATAAAAAGATCACTAATGTCTGCCAATGAGATCCAGAAAGAGGGAGTAAAGGTCGAGATAACATACACAGGTGCTCCACGATACAGGATCAAGGTAATTGCACCTGATTATAAGACTGCTGAATCTGTATTAAAGAATGCTTCTAATGCTGTGATCACTACAATACACAAACTGGGTGGCCAGGGAGTGTATCATCGTCATAACGAAAGTGTAAAGGCGTGATATACTGGTGGGTTCCAGGATAAAGAAGTGTGTCCAATGCGGACAGTATACTTTAAAAGAGAAATGTACTCATTGCGGAGGAAAAGCGGGTAACCCTTTGCCCCCGCGTTTTTCACCGCTTGACCCCTATGGAAAATATCGCAGGATTGCAAGGATTAGGGATACCAATGCGCGAGAACAGGGTAATTCATCTAGAAAAGAATGTTGATATAAAAGATCCCATATTGATCGTGGGACTTCCTGGTGTGGGCCATGTGGGAAAACTTGTTGCTGAGCACCTTGTGGAAGAACTTACTTCCATAAAACTTATTGAAATATATTCTCCTCATTTTCCTCCCCAGGTTCTCGTTAATGAGAACAGCGAGATAAGGATGGTCAGTAATGAGATCTACGTTTGCAAGGCAAAAGAGCATGACCTTCTTGTACTTATCGGCGACCATCAAAGCAATACCACCAATGGACATTACGAACTCTGTGAGCTTTACCTCGATCTAGCTGAAGAGATGGGTGTAAAAATGGTGTACACTCTGGGTGGATTCCCAACAGGGCAGCTAACCCATATAGATGAAGTGCTGGGTGCAGTGAGCAGATTTGAATTGAAAAGCAGGCTTGAAGAAATAGGAGTGCAATTCAAACCAAACGAGCCTGGAGGAGGTATTGTGGGTGCTTCTGGCCTTATGCTTGGCCTGTGTAAACTTAGAGGTATTGATGCTGCATGTTTGATGGGTATGACCTCAGGTTACATCGTTGACCCGAAAAGCGCTCAATCATTGTTGAAAATAGTCTGCAAGCTATTTGATCTGGAGATAGATGCTGGTTCCCTTGAAGAGCGTGCAAAGGAAATGGAAAAGATAGTTGCCAGGCTGAAAGAATACGAGCAACAACAACAACCCCAGATGATGCCAGAGATCGGGACCGGAGAAGAGGATCTAAGATACATAGGATAAACCCATGAAGATCAATGCAGACCTGCATCTGCACTCTAAATATTCAATGGCATGTTCCGGTCGGATGGAACTTCCTACAATGACTGTCGAGGCTGCAAAGAAAGGGATTGACCTTGTAGCCACCGGGGATTGTATCCATCCCAAATGGCTTGAGGAAATAAAAAGAGCGGCCATTGATGATGAAACTATAAGGATCGATAACACTGACTTTATACTCACGACCGAGATAGAGGATAAGTTCAGAGTACACCATCTTCTTATCCTGCCCTCCATATCCAAAGCAGAAGAACTCGCTATCGAGATGGAAAAACATGGCGATATAAAGATTGACGGCAGACCTACTGTCCGAATGGACGGTTGTGAATTAGCCGAGGTTGCAAAGGATATAGGTGCATTAATAGGGCCCTGCCATGCATTCACTCCCTGGACATCCATGTATGCTGCACATGATTCTCTACAAGATTGTTATGGAGATATGACAGGATACATATCTTTTGTTGAACTTGGACTCAGTGCGGATAGTGACTACGCAGACCGCATAAGTGAACTGCATAGGCTTACGTTCCTTACGAATTCCGACGCTCACTCTCCAATGGTCAACAAGCTTGCCCGGGAGTTCACACAATTAGAAGTACCGGAAGTAACTTTTGAAGGGCTTGAAAAAGCGATCATGAGAAAAGAAGGCTATGGACCGACACTTAATGTAGGGTTCTATCCTCAGGAAGGCAAATATAACGAATCTGCATGTATCAAATGTTTTACCCACTACACTATGCAGGAATCTGTGAGCCTGAACTGGAAATGCAGTAAGTGCAGAGGCCAGATCAAAAAAGGCGTAAAAGACCGGGTTAATGAACTTGCAGATCTTCCTGAACCACTGCATCCTGACCACAGGCCTCCCTATGTGCACCTGGCACCTCTTTCTGAAGTGATAATGATGGCATTGGGACATGCCAGCATAAACACCAAGGGAGTTCAAACGGCCTGGAACTCCCTGGTGGAAAGATCTGGCAGCGAGGTAAAAGTGCTATTGGATGTGCCGGTTGAAAATATGGACTTTGTGGATCGTAAAATAGTAAATGCCATCATGGCCTTCAGGAACGAGGAGATCATTATCCATCCGGGTGGAGGAGGCCAGTACGGCTGGCTGGAATTGCCTGCAGATCGAGAAGCTCATCTTACTTCCACAAGACCTGAAAATGAACACGCAGGGAAAAAAGATAAACAGAAGTCTTTGTTCGATTTCTGAAACGCCACGATATCTATATAAAAGAGTAAGACCTTCAAGTTCGCAACAGCGGTGCCGAGGTGGCAGAGCGGACCAATCCAACGGAATAAATGCCCAGGAGTCTATATGCGATCGGCTCGAGACCGGTTTCCCCTGACGGGGTGCTTGGGTTCGAATCCCAACCTCGGCGTGACCTTCACAGTCATAAGCCCAACACTTTCACCCTGCTCATTTTCATGTAATGGGCCCTGCATTGCCAAATGGCTTGATATACATCCATTGAGAAATGATCCTGATGCTCCGCTCTGGGTGAACAGAATACTAAGATTATCCACATTTTTTAGACTGGCTCTTTTTAACCTCTTCGATCATTTCAGCCCCTCAAGTCGTTTTTGATAGAACAGGTATTGCTGTGCATAACCACAGTACTTTCCAAAATACTGCCGTCCCCATGTACCTATTTTGGTTTTGGTCATGCCATTTTTAAAGAACTCATGACCGCCGTAATATGTCCTTATCACTTTTTCCACATGTGTATCCACGGGAAAGGCGTCCATTTTCCCGAAAGCGAAAAGTAGTATGCAATCCGCTACTTTCTCTCCTATGCCATCCAATACCATGAGCTTCTTTTTAGCATCTTCATAGTCAAGCTCAAAAAGTTCATCAAGGTTTATATCACCATCAACTACCTGTGCTGCTGCTTTACGTATGCGATTCGTTCTGAAACCCAGCCTGCAGTCACACAGGTCAGAATCACATGCCATCGCTAAAGTCCCTGGTTCTGGAAAACTGTAATAGCCTTCAGCAATTTCCTCGCCAAAGATGCGGGATAACTTGGCAATACCGTTCTTGATATTAGGAATGCTCCACGCTGTGGCAAGAAGATATGAGATCAAACATTCCCATGGTTCCTGCCGGATAAGGCGCATCCCCCTGTAACCACGGATAGCCTTAGCCATATACTGATCATTATTCACAGATTTCAGTATACCGTCAAGGTCATCATCAAATCGGAAATAACTGCGGAAAAAGTCCTCCGGTAACCTGGAATCAATGTGTACAAGGCCCGTCTGTATATCCTGCCAGGCACGCACCACGTCCCCCTGCACCACACCTGTCCACACATCACCAATTTTATCCCACCTAAAAACCTGACCGCAATCCAGGGTATAGTCCAGGTTGAAATCTGTGCACTCCATGGTATACATGTTATCACTCACTTTTGCCGCAGTTCCAGCTCCCTTAGGAACATGGAAGCTGTTACCGTATCACCGAGACCCACAGTGGAAACCGGATCATCGCTAAGCAATGTAGGGAGGATGCATACCTGATGATCATCGTATGTACCAACAGCACCACGACCAGAGCGAACAGCTGCTGCTGTTTCAATTAATCGCTCCGTCTGAGCACGGCCAAAATCGCTCTCTTTAAGAGTTGAAGACATTGACCCTAGTTTATTTCGGTCATGCAGCTGGCCCACCGATGCAAAAATTCCGGCACAAGTTACACCAAAACTCATGGCCTCAAGCTGGGATCCGGGATCGAGGTCGATCTGCCTGGATATATGTAAGACATATTCCCTTGTGTGCACGACCATTTTCCGAAGGCTGCTGGCCAACAGGCTACGCTTTGCAGCCTCCAGTATGGAAAAAACATCCATCTCCAATATTTTGGCTGCGTGCACTTCATGTACAGAATTTAACATGGAAAGCTCATCTTCATTCATACCTATAGAACTTACAAAGGGAGATAATCTGGAAAACACATGCAAAGCCATATCTTTATTAGTAAAATGCCCAAATTCACCGTGTATTGACATGTTGGTGTTCATAGAACCCCACTTCTGCAGCTGTCCCAGCACTTTGTTAAGCTTATCCATGAAAGTGGAACCATCTGGATACTTTTCAAGCATCATGTGAAAACCCGAGATCAGCAGTCCATCCATCTCACCTGCATGCTTGATAGCATAATCTTCAAAATATGGATTGACCAGAAGGGACATGTTCATAATATCATAGGTAGCAATAAAACGGTTCTCCCTCGGAACTGTGAAAACGATATCTCCGTATTCAACATGCTCTCCTTTTTTGAAATCCAACACGAAGTGTATGGGTTCATCATCTTCACATTTTGCTTCCTTAGAACAGGAAGCAGATCCCGGAATATAAATTGCCTTTTTGGAAAAAAAAGAAAGTTGTCGCGGCGTGGGGTTAACCACATTGGGAACCACAAGCTCCGCACCCATCTCTGAAAGCACATTTGCCATTATGCCCATATTGCCGCCCATTCTTAGTTTTGCTCTATGGATGAACTGATCCTTAAGAAGTTTGAAGACCTCCGGTCCGTGGATAAGCCACTCTGCACCTGTGCCCTCTTTCATGCAAAGCAGAAGTCCTGCAAGAAAATCGGACATGGAATTTATAAGACCTGGAGGATTAGTTATTTTTTCCATCACCTCTGTTGTATCCTCAGAAGAGAGCATAGCACATACTTCATCTGCGGTGATCGAATACAAGGCATCGATGTTGGCATTGTATGCACAGAGTATCTTCATCCCATACTCCTGTCAGTTGGCTTCATTCTTTTTTCTGAGCATAGCAAGGATAGCTGTAAATGCACCTGCTGAGATAGTGTCACCAATTCCCACGGTAGCTACCGGGTCAGGTACCACTTTTGTGGGAATGACAATAAGGTCGTGGTTAAGAGCACAAACACATCCATCCTCGAACTCAGCACCGGTACACACATCCCTTCGTACAAGATACTTTTCCAGCTGCTCAAGGTCATTGTGTCCTCTTTCGGATATGGGGACACTGAGACCTGTCTCTCCTTCCTTAAGACTGCCAATCCCACCATGCAATGCCTGTGCTGCTGCAAGGGTCGATGAGAACATCAAAGCATCCCTGTGCTCTTCCACTGTAAGAGGGAAATCTCTGGAAGCTACGCATACGTAGAAACCCAGGGAATGTATATGGACCCTTTCAAGCTTCAGTTCGCATAAGAGCTTAACAGCACCCTCATACAGCGCAGAGATGCTATTCTCACCTTTACTGATAACAGCATATGCCAGCTCTTCGTGACCCAGCACATTAAGAGCATTAGCTACCTCCACCGTATCCAGCCCTAAAGAGGAAACATGCTTATACACAATATCCTTAAGGATAGTTTTTCTTATGACCTTGTTCTGAATAGAAGTGAACTCCACATGTATACGCATGTCAGGGCTCCCTTCCTTTAGCCTTTTGATGACTTTCACGGCCTTTCTCACATAATCACGATAAGTTGCTCCATCCTCATATTTCTCTTTTATCATCTGATAACCTGCAAGGATAGCACCATCGACCATCCCATTCATGTGAGGGATCTGATCATATAGCTGCTCACTCATGTCTATGCGCAGCCATGAGGGTCTGGAAGAGATGATCAAACGATTATCCCTGGGAACTTCAAATACCTCTTCAGCATATTCAACTTTTGTGCCTTTTGAGAACTCAAGTATCCAATTGACCTTAGGACGCTGGTTTACATCATAGGCATCATGGGGGTGCTTTAACTTGAGAACACCGTTTTCCATCACTGGATATTTAAGATTTGGAGTGTCAACAAAATATTCGGCTTGTTCCTTGGACAACCATGGGACATACGTTATGACATTATTGATCCCAAGATTTGCCAGAAGATTGGAAATGATACCGGCCTGACCCCCCATGCGGGCTTTATCGAATACCATGTTATCCATGAGCCACTTGTGGGTATCAGTAGTATATGTGGGAACTTCTGCGGCTTTGCCATCCCGCATGGCTATCACAAGCCTTGCGACAAGGTCCACAGGATCCTGGATCTCGCGGGGATATTCCGCAGCTCTTTGCTGCACTGCTTTTGCCCCCACTATGGAAATAAGTTTGTGGATATCCTTTTCACTGACATGCTTAATAGCATCCACGTTGCTGTTGTATGCAACAAAGACGCCATTTATGCTATCCAGTATCTCACTGATACCGGAAAATGCCATAGAGTAACGTTCCTCCCATTCTTCGATGTCCATTCCTTCACCCCTTATTTAAAAAAGAATGCTGAAAAATTATGTTGTATAGTCAGCATTTATGCGCACATAATCGTAAGTAAGATCACAGCCCCATGCGGTGGCACTGCTCTTCCCTAGCCCCAGATCTACCACAATATCGACTTTTGATCCTCCCATTATTTGCCCGAGCGACGAGAGAGCAGCATCACTAGTCCCCAGTATCTTACCGCTGCTTACGAGTTGTATTGTATTCCTACCATCTGAAAAAGCAAGTGATAACTTGTGCTGATCCACCTCAGCACCTGAATATCCAACAGCCGCTGTCACACGTCCCCAGTTAGGATCTCTACCAAAAACTGCGGATTTTACAAGTGGCGAGCGCACAATTGCCTTTGCGGCCAGGCGGGCATCCTCATCCGATAAAGCGCCGGTTACATTTGCTTCTATCAGCCTTGTGGCACCTTCACCGTCAGAGGCGATCATTTTTCCAAGCTCGATCAGCACATGGTCAAGTCCCTGCTGGAACTCTTCTGTCACGGGCTGAATGCCTGACTTACCGGTCGCTGTTAAGAGTACCATGTCATTGGTGCTGGTATCACCATCCACTACTACCATGTTGAAGCTTTTGTCCACAGCCCTGGTGAGACATTCATGCAATAAGGTCGAAGGCACTTTTGCATCCGTATAAGCAAAACATAGCATTGTACCCATGTTGGGCTCTATCATTCCGGCACCTTTGGCAATGGCCCCGATACGGATACCGCTGTCAAGTTCAATAGCTATCTCTTTCATTGTAGTATCTGTGGTCATTATGGACCTTGCTGCAGCACGGCTGCCTTCACTCTCTTCTTTTAATGAAGCCACTACAGCAGGAAGATTGGAAACTAACCACTTTGTGTCCAAGCGCCTTCCAATGACACCGGTAGAAGCTACTGCCACATGCTCGGGACCTATAGATAATGCATCTGCCAGCATGCGGGCCATTTCCCTTGCATCTGCAAGACCCTGTTCACCTGTAAAAGCATTTGCATTGCCACTGTTGACGATCAGGGCACTGAGCTTGCCGTGTTTTTGAAGATGCTCCCTTGTAACTACCAGAGGAGCAGCAATTACCTTGTTCCTGGTAAACATTCCTGCAGCATTACCTTCTGCCACGATCACTCCAAGACCCATTTTTCCAGATTTGATACCCCAGGCTTTAACTCCTTTTACAGCACAGATGCCACCATCGATCGTTTTCATTGTTCCATGTTCCCCCCAAGTCCGTGTATGATATCACCACGAGTGATGATACCGACCAGAATATCATCCTCTACGACCGGAAGGCGGTTCACCTTGTGCTTCGTGATAAGCCTGACCGCGTCCTGGATACTATTTTCCGGGGATATCACATGCACATTCTTTTGCATGATCTCGCTGACAGGCTTTGAACCAATGTCATCCAGCATGTGTTTAGTCTCTTCCCAGTTAAGAAGTTCACGTATAGGTATCTCTATTACCTCAAAGGGACTGGGTAACCACAATCCACCTGGTTCCGGGACTTCCAGTAATTTGAGCAGATCGCCCTCTGAAACTATGCCTACGACCCTGCCCTCTTCTACAACCGGAAGGCCACTAATGTTATGCTTTTTGAGCAACAGAGAAGCTTCACTTATGGTTGTGTGAGGATCGCATACGATCACATCGGTATTCATTATATCTTTGACTTGCATGAATTACACCATCTGAATAAACATTAAAAATCAAGGAGCCACACCTGACATCCATAAACCGGTCGTCTCACCCAGTCCGCACATAAGATTCATATTCTGTATAGCCTGCCCTGATGCTCCCTTTACCAGGTTGTCGATGGCTGAGATGACAACTATACGATTATTACGGGAATCCACCTCAAAGCCTATATCACAGAAATTGGAACCCCTTACTGCACTAAGAGAGGGAACCCCATCCACCACCCTGACAAAAGGCTTGTCCTGGTACATTTCTGCGTACAGGTCCATAACATCATATTTTGTGAGCTTGCCTTTGGTAAAGATGTGAGCTGTAGTAAGTATACCCCTCACTGATGGAATAATATGTGGTGTGAAGCTGATCTTCGTGAGAGAGTTGTCCAGACACTGTAGCTCCTGGGTAAACTCTGCCACATGACGATGGGTTGTTAGCTTGTAAGGCTGCACATTCTCGGCCATGTTGGGATAGTGTGAAGCCTCACTTGGCTCGATACCAGCACCTGAAACACCGGTCTTTGAGTCAAATACGACACTGTCTATCATTGAGACCTGTGCAAGAGGAGCAGCTGCAAGAGTAGCACCTGTTGGGAAACAACCAGGGTTGGCTATGAATTCCTCATGTTTAACTTCGGGGTGCAGCTCAGGGATTCCGTAGACCACGTTACGCGGATCGAGGTGTTTGATGCCATATACATTTTCAAAGACAGCTGCCTTAAGACGGTAATCAGCACTCAGGTCGATAACCTTCACTTTGTCGTCAAGGATCTTGGGCACGATCTCCATAGCAGTACCATGAGGCACAGCCACAAAGATTACATCACACCTGTCCTTTATTTCCTGCGGATCAGGATTTTCGAACTGCAGATCCACCATATCTTTAAGATGCTTATGGGTCGCAGATACTTTCTTACCCGTTAGCTTGCGGGATGTTGCCAGTTCTAGCCTGGCCTGTGGATGGTTAAGCAGCAAGCGCATTAGCTCGCCACCTGTGTAACCGGATGCACCGATGATTCCTATGTCAAGCATGATATTCACTTTTGTATATACGATAAAGATTAACCAGAGTATTATTTAATGCTTGAACTAATAAAAGGGTTTGTCAGGTATGTAGCTTAACCAGCGGAGGCAAGAGATCAGATACTTTTTGTTCAGGATAATGACAGGAAAAGTAAACCTGAAACTACTGCTCCGGCAAAAGTAGCATAGAAGTTCACGCCACTATTAGATAATATTCCTCTGTTCTGAAGTGTGGCACCCAGTAAGCTGTCAATGTTAGTACCAATGAATCCTCCAAGACCGGTGATCAAAAGACCAAGATAGATATTCTCCACTCTTCCAAACAAAATTGCCAGGACAGCTATCACAAGAGAACCAAATATGCATGCAAGTTCACCAAGTATAGTGACCGCCCCATCGCGGCCTGGCTTTGCGGGTTTAAAAGTTGTTATCATCCGTGGCCTTTCCTTTGAAGTGGTGCCTATCTCACTTGCAAGCGTATCACCTGTTGCCGTTGCAACAGTACCCAGATATGAATACATGATGACCTCACTGTATTGAGGATAGATACCATAGGCAATGGCAAGCACAAGAGCTGCCATACTGTTACTGAAAACGTTCTCGTAGCTCCTCACACCACCCTTTGCTTCAGCTATACCAATAGATGCTTTGTAAGCATACTTGTACTTGGTAAAACCTCCACCCAGTATAAAAAAAGTTAACAATAGGAGGAACCAGAAAATATCGGCAAATACTATGATCAGCACGCCCAGAAGACTTGCACCCAAAAGAGCAGATATATCTGCTATATGTGCTCTGTAAGCAAGGTAGCCCAGCAGCAAAGAAAAAAGAAGAGCAAAGAACATATGTGCAGGTGGCACTGTGTATCCAAAGGATGAAAAAAGCCACATGGCCATGCCTGATCCAAAAACAATCGATATGTTGTCATCCACTCTGGAGGGAATGGATTCAAAAAGAGCTCCTGTGACTGACCCGATCACTGCTATGAAAAAGATCATGTCATAGGAAACGTTGATTTTTTCCCAGTGAATGATCCACGCTCCCACCAGAAAAGCTGAAATGATGCCCACTATTAGCATGACAAGACTTGAAGGCAAATGGAACACCTCGCTGTCTTCTCCTTTGTACCTCTTTTCAGGATAATCTAATCTTGCCAGGCACTTTAATTGAGTTTGTTTCCAATACTTAAAGAGGTTAGCAGAAGCAATTCCAAATGTGCTGATGGCTACAGCCCCGCCGATCACGTATATAGGAAACGTCACCCCTTCCAGGCTAAAGCCATATTTGAACAGCAGAAGCAGAAGAATGGAAAGAACAAGATTGTTTGCACTTCTGAGGCCTTTATCGATCGGTTTTTGGGGCAGGTTGTTGCCATTTTCCTTTGTGGAAAGGATCTGGTATAGTCTTGATCTTCGGGACAAACGTCTCAGGATCAGAAGCATGAAGAACATTATAAGTACCAGTATACCCAGAGAAAGAAAAGGATATAAAAGACATGTGAGCCCAAGCGAAGCATGGAGCAGATACCTGATGTATATGGGATCCATTTCCTTGGTAATATCCTCTATCTTATTCATGTTCACCCATTCCGAAACTGTTGCACATATGTCCAAGAACATATATATTTGTGATGTGTCCGCCGGGAACAAGGATATGTTTTAAAAATTCCGTGAATGAATGCATTGACACTGATATGCTGAACAGAATGAATATGTTAAAATAATAGGAGATTTTAACTCAACTGAATAAACTATCATGATTCGGTCTTGATCGACCAAATACTGCGATTTTTTAGGGAGTTGCAAGAAAAGGAAGGCTGAATATGCAGGAAAAGATAAAAGAAATAGCAAGTCGTGTTAAGGAGCTGCGTGAGATATCTGACATCTCGGCAGACGAAATGGCCGGTAGGTTGAACATAGATACTGGCACCTATCAAATTTATGAAGCTGGTGAGGCAGATATTCCCGCCAGCATCCTCTATGGGATATCCAATGAGCTTAAAGTCGACATGTCTGTGCTGTTAAAAGGCGAAGATCCACGCATGCACGTTTTTACGGTGACACGTAAGGATAAAGGCATAAGCGTGGAAAGAAGAAAAGAGTACAGATATCAGAGCCTTGCTGCCAATTTCGTGCACAAGAAAGCCGAGCCTTTTGTGGTTAAAGTGGAGCCTAAACCAGAAGGAACAAAGATATCCATGAATTCCCATCCTGGACAGGAATTTGATTTTGTGCTTGAGGGCACTTTAAAGGTGGTCATCCATAGTAATGAGATCGTTCTTGAAGAAGGAGATTCCATATTCTTCGATTCCAACTATCCGCATGGTATGGCTGCAGTGGGTGGAAAGAGTGCAAAGTTCCTGGCAATTATAATGTAAGTGGAGAAGATAGAACATGACCTCTTTGTTAAACTGTTTCGTCCCTGTTGCGGGTTTTAAGTCCTATGAGGATTTTAAGGAGAACTTCACCATCAATGTCCCTGATAATTTCAATTTCGCCTACGATGTTGTAGATGTTTATGCTGCCGAGCAGCCACTAAAACAAGCCCTTGTCTGGTGTGATGACAATGGCAATGAGGCGGTCTTCAATTTCAAGGACCTGCAGTACTACAGCAACAAGGCAGCAAACATGTTCGCTAAATATGGTATAAAGAAAGGCGACAATGTAATGCTCATACTGAAAAGCAGATATGAGTTCTGGTTCTGTCTGCTTGCCCTGCACAGGATAGGAGCTGTTGCGGTGCCTGCCACCCACATGCTTACCAAAAAGGACATAGTATATCGCGTGGAGCGTGCAGACATAAAGGCAGTAGTGTGCGCCAGGGATGACTACGTACTTGGCGAGATCGATGCTGCATATAAGGAATGTGGTTCCATCCTTAAGCACAGAATGGTACTGGACGCAGAACGCAAGGGTTGGATCAACTTTAATACTGGACTGGAAGAAGCCTCAGAGAACTTCCAGAGACCTACCGCAGACGAGGCAACAGCCAACAGTGATATCTCAATTATATATTTCTCATCGGGTACCACAGGTTTGCCAAAGATGGTACAGCATGATTTTGCATATCCTCTGGCACATATCATAACTGCGAAATACTGGCAGAACGTGACAGATGGTGGCCTGCACTACACAGTAGCAGACTCCGGATGGGCTAAATGCATCTGGGGAAAGATCTATGGCCAATGGATAGCAGGCAGTGCGGTCTTTGTGTATGACTATGACAGGTTCTCTGCAGATAAGATGCTGGAAAATACCGCAAAATACAATGTTACTACTTTCTGTGCTCCTCCCACTATATACCGATTCCTTATCAGAGAGGATCTGAGCAAATATGATTTCAGTAAGCTCAAATACTGTGTTGTTGCCGGTGAACCCTTAAATCCTGAAGTTTATGAGCAGTTCCTTGAACTTACAGGTTTGAAACTCATGGAGGGTTTTGGCCAGACAGAAACCGTGGTGAGCGTGGCGACATATTCCTGGATGGAACCCAAACCCGGTTCCATGGGTAAGCCTTCTCCGATGTATGATATCGAACTGCTGAATGCACAGGGTAATGCATGTGAAGTGGGTGAAGAAGGAGAGATCTGTATAGACACGGGTTTCAGTAACCCGCCTGGTATCTTTGCAGGTTATCGCTCAGAGCCTGAAAGAACCGCAGACGTGTGGCATGATGGCTACTATCACACTGGAGACATGGCCTGGAAGGACGAAGATGGCTACTTCTGGTTCGTGGGCAGAGCAGATGATATTATCAAGACATCAGGATACAGGGTTGGTCCTTTCGAAGTTGAAAGTGCATTAATAGAGCATCCTGCGGTGCTCGAATGCGCCATTACCGGCGTTCCCGACCCCATACGTGGTCAGGTGATCAAGGCTACCATAGTGCTTACAAAGAACTACACGGCCAGTGAAGAGCTTAAGAAGGAATTGCAGGAACATGTGAAGAGGGTCACTGCCCCATACAAATATCCACGTATAGTAGAGTTTGTGTCTGAATTGCCAAAGACCATCAGCGGTAAGATCAGGCGTGTGGAGATACGTGACAAGGACAAGGAGCAATAAAAGTCTTCTGTGGTGAACTATTTATAATATATGTATAGTAGCAAATCCCAAAAATGCAGAGATCGACAAACATAAATGACCGTTTCAATACGGCCATTGTTTTTTGGATGCTGGGATTTGCTGATCAATGCACCTTGAGTGTCAGAGGCTTGAAATAATGTCGGATCTAATGGAAAAAAAGGACCCTTACCCGGTAATAAATACGTTGGAGTGTAAAGCATGCGGGCGCTGCATAATTGCCTGTCCGAAAGATGTGCTTCGGATGAGCGAATGTCTCAATGAAAGAGGATACCACTATGTGGAATATGTGGGTTCGGGGTGTATAGGATGTGCTAACTGCTACTACACATGTCCTGAGCCTCTGGCAATAGAGATACACATTCCCCTCAAGGAATGAATAGGCTTCGAGGAGAGTTCATCATGGTAACACAATTAGTAAAAGGCAACACTGCAGTTGTTATCGGGGCATTGTATGCAGGCTGTGACTGCTACTTTGGCTACCCGATCACTCCTGCCAGTGAGATATTGCATGAAGCATCCTCCTATTTTCCCATGCTGGGTAGGAAGTTCGTGCAGGCGGAATCAGAAGAAGCGGCTATAAATATGGTATATGGAGGTGCTTCAGCTGGTCACAGGGTAATGACAGCTTCATCAGGTCCTGGCATCAGCCTGAAGCAGGAGGGCATTTCATACCTCGCAGGTGCAGAACTGCCCTGTGTGATAGTGGACATAATGAGAGCAGGACCTGGTCTTGGTAACATTGGTCCTGAGCAGGCTGACTATAATCAGATCGTTAAGGGAGGAGGGCATGGAAACTACAAGAACATAGTCCTTGCCCCGAATTCCGTGCAGGAGATGTGCGATCTTACTATAAAGGCTTTCGAACTTTCCTTCAAATACCTTAATCCTGCAGTTGTCCTTGCAGACGGTGTGCTGGGTCAGATGGTGGAACCACTGAAGTTCCCCACAAGTGCAGTACAGCCGCAGATAGATACCTCCTGGGCAGTGGCTGCTACCCCGCAGACGCGCAGGAACCTGGTAACTTCTATCTTCCTTGATTTTGAGCAGCTTGAGGGGTTCAACAACAAGCTGCAGGAAAAGTACGAGCTCATTGAACAGCAGGAAGTGGCCTATGAAGAATATATGATGGCAGATGCTGACATCATCCTTGTTTCATACGGGATCAGCAGCCGTATCTGTCGATCTGCTGTGGAACAGGCGAGAAAGAAAGGGATCAAGGTTGGTCTTTTCAGGCCTGTCACTCTTTTCCCCTTCCCGAAAAAAGAACTGTTTACACTGGCACAGGCAAAGGATTGCACATTTATCTGTGTGGAAATGAGCAATGGACAGATGAAAGAGGATGTGCTGCTTGCAACAAGATGCATGCGGCCTGTTGAGCTTGTGAACAGACTTGGCGGGAACCTGATAACTTTCGACCAGGTGATGCAAAAGATAGAAGAGGTTGCAAAAGGAGGCTCAATATGAAAGAGAAGGTCATAGGCAGGCCAGCTGGCCTTTATGCCGAATTCCCCAGAAAAGGAGGAGCTGCTCCCACTGCCACTCACTACTGCCCAGGATGTGGACATGGTATCCTGCATAAGCTCATAGGTGAGGCTATGGGTGACCTGGGTATCCAGGACCGTACAGTGATGATAAGCCCCGTAGGCTGTGCAGTGTTCGCGTATTATTATTTTGATTGCGGGAACTTACAGGTCGCGCATGGCCGCGCTCCTGCAGTGGGTACCGGCGTTTCCAGAGCCCTTGATCATGCTGTCGTTATTTCCTACCAAGGAGATGGGGATCTTGCATCCATTGGTCTTAATGAGACGATCCAGGCTGCCAACCGGGGAGAGAAGATAGCTGTGTTCTTCGTGAACAACACTGTGTACGGTATGACGGGAGGCCAGATGGCACCAACCACCCTCATAGGCGAGAAAACTGTTACGTGCCCCACAGGAAGAGACCCCAGGTATGCAGGTTATCCCCTGCACATGTGCGAATTGCTAAGCAGTCTGCAGGCACCTGTATTCATCGAAAGGGTGTCTGTTTCAGATATATCCCACATCCGTAAGGCACGTAAAGCTGTCAGGAAGGCTCTGGAGATACAACGTGACGGTAAAGGCTATGCTTTTGTGGAAGTACTCTCCACCTGCCCCACGAACCTGAAGCAGGATGCAGAAGCAAGCACAAGGTTCGTGAACGAGCAAATGGAAAAGGAATTCCCTCTGGGTAATTTCAGGGACAGGTCCGAAGAAACCGAACCACTATGCCGCAATGTGAGTGATTTCACTAAAGAAGCCATTGACAAAGCCTTCAACATTGAGACCGAGGCATCACCTGACGCTGTGGAAGATCCGGATTTCGGACAGGTTTTGGTAAAGGCTGCAGGCTTCGGCGGTCAGGGAGTATTGAGTCTTGGCCTGATACTTGCAAAAGCAGCATGCAGAGCCCAGAGACATGTATCATGGTATCCATCTTATGGCCCTGAACAAAGAGGAGGCACGGCCAACTGTTCTGTGGTGATCTCAGGTTCTGCCATTGGTTCACCCATAGTATATGAATCAAACATATTGATCGCCATGAACCGTCCCTCTCTGGAAAAGTTCGCCATGGACGTAAAACCCGGAGGGGTGATACTCTATGATTCGACCATAGGGGAATATGACATTCCTGAAGGAGTAAGAGGTATTGCGGTACCTGCCATGGAGATAGCCTGCAAGGCAAAAGCAGAGAAGGCCGCAAACACAGTGATGCTTGGAGTTCTAAAGGAACTGGGTGTCACAAAACTTCCGGCAGATGTGTTTGCTGAGGCTTTGGCAGAGAACTTTGCAGGTAAGCAGAAACTCATCGACATCAACAATAGGGTACTTGAAGCAGGAGCACAGTGGGTCAGAGATAACCTGTAAAGACAGAGATAAGATCCCAGGCTCCTTGCTTCTTTTTTCTTTTCTTATTGATATAAAAGTATTAGTATTCTGTGCTCCCCTGAAATTTCAAAGAATATCCTGAATATTATGTTCCGTCTTTTGATAAGAGATCAAGAGTGCATACTATCTGGGCAGTACCAAATATGCTTGTCAGTGGTACAA
>CALBTS010000577.1 GCA_937968035.1 uncultured Methanomethylovorans sp. | reverse complement strand
AAATGCTTATTGGATCTCTTTTTCCAGGTACCTGAACACTTCTTCAAGGTCAGGATATATGAGATAAGCGTACTCATCAAGCGGTGTAGGCATGTTATTGACTATGATCAGCCTTCCACCATGCTTTACAGTGTTCAGGGGCAGGGATGCTGCCGGATGGACCACCAGGGACGAGCCGACCACAACCATCAGATCGGCCTTCGAACTTTCGGAAATTGCCTGAGATAGGGCATTTTGGTCCAGCATTTCTCCGAAGAAGATAATATCCGGTTTAACAAGACCTCCGCATCCGTCACATTTTGGGACGACCTGCGGTCCGTGTACAATGGGGGAAATAAGCTCATAAGGAAATTTTTTGCCGCAATGCAGGCAAGTGTGCTGTGCAGGAGAACCATGGATCTCTATGACCCGCCTGGAGCCTGCCTTCTGGTGCAGCATGTCAATGTTCTGGGTGATTATCGACCTCACCATCCCCTCTTCTTCCAGTTTAGCCAGCATTTTATGGATAATGTTGGGTTCCTTCTCTTCCAGGTTGTAGATGAACTCTCTTCCATGAGTATAGAAATATGCAGGGTCCTTGCGGAAGTAATGGATGTCGAAGATCTTGTCCGCATCGAATTGCTTGTATATGCCCTTGCTACCCCGAAAGTCAGGTATACCTGACAGTGTGGAGATACCAGCACCACTGAGGAACACACAGTGACTGGAACTATGCATAAGGGAGAGAAGCTGATGCATAAAGAGAGATTGTTGCTGATGGGTATATATCTTTTACCCGATCTCACGCAGCCCCTTCTCTCACTCCCTAGATACCATCATGGGATTGGATACATCTACCGATGGAACTTACCTATCTTTTATTGCACAGCTGTTAAATACACGCAACTAAGAACACTTCTATTGCTTTACTGTCAGAGAAGGGTTATACGTTACAACAGGAAGGGAACAAAATGGAAAGAAACGAAAGGGAAACAATTATTAAAATCATCACGGCAATAACTTTTCTGATAATGGTTATCGTCAATGGTCTGGCCAACACCCTCCCGATCAATGGAGTGAACACTGGCCAGATCTCAGATTCTTTCCCCAATCTCTTTGCCCCTGCAGGGCTGACCTTTGCTATCTGGGGTCTCATATACCTGCTGCTTGCAGGGTACACACTGTACCAGCTTGGTGTTTTCCGAGACGACACAAGTGCCATGAGGACCGAGCTGTTGAGCAGGACCGGAGTACTCTTCTCCGTTTCTTCCATTGCCAACGCAGCCTGGATCTTCGCCTGGCACTACTACATGGTCCCATTGTCCATGTTACTGATGATAGTGATCCTTGTTTGCCTGATCCTGATAAACCAGAGGATGAAGAACCAAGGGTTTTCTCAGAGAGAATATTTTTTCATCAGGCTCCCATTCAGCGTGTACTTCGGATGGATCACAGTGGCAACCATTGCTAATGCTACTATCCTTCTTGTCAGCATTGGATGGAAAGGTTTTGGACTGGCTGAAGCGACCTGGGCCGTCATAATGATCAGTGCGGGACTTGTCATAGCTGTCGCAACGATGCTAAAGAATAAAGATATCGCTTACGGACTTGTTATTGTCTGGGCCTATGCAGGAATATTACTGAAACACACTTCACCCGAAGGATTCGCGGGCCAGTATCCTGCAGTTATTACCACAACGATGGTCTGCATCTTTTT
>CALBTS010000576.1 GCA_937968035.1 uncultured Methanomethylovorans sp. | reverse complement strand
TGTTGGGAAAGCAACCTCTCAGTTAGCGTTTACACAATCTAATCTATACTCCCAAAAAGTTACTAATTTTTCTTCTCAACTCACATCTGTTTTCTTTCCAAAATTCTAATACTTTGTCAATTGCCAGCAGATTAATCATTAGATCTTCCTCATTCATCGAAGGCTTAATTGAGTCTGATTTGAATGTTGTATGTGCTGAGAGATTGCCAAATGATCTGATCAGATGCATATAACTGACTATATGTGCAGGGAATCCGAAATCTCTTGACATGCGTATCATATCATTCAGCTGCATATTATCATCAGAAAAAACATCCTTTAGGATGAATTCGAGCGTACGCCTGGCCAGAATTCCTACCTGATAGTATTGTGATTCGTCATCTTCAATTGTTTCTCTGAGCTTTAAAAATTCTTCCTCACCGGGAAAAAGGGTTGTACTGATGTAAGCTGCTCTCCTCGAAATGCTCCTTCTGATACTTCTTCCAAATTTTACCGATTCCAGATCAATCTTCATCCTTCCAAGTACCTTGTTGATCCCGGATGAAAGTGCTTTTGCTTTCCTGGCATCTTTTTCAATGAAATATATTGACTTAAGGTTGCCTATTTCATTGAGAAATCTCTCTGTGATTTTGAGCAATGACGGAATAATCTTCTTCTGATCAATCTTTTGATGTCCCGCACCAAGAACTGGCATAACTATGTTTTCTACCGGGATGCCCTTTTTACTGATAATCAGCAGAGAAAGAAACAGATTTTCCAGCATTAACTCAATCTCTTGCCTATCAGGGGATGAATTCCGATTGTGCCTCATCTCAAAGAACATGACCCTTATGAATGGCTTATCTTCCAGAGGCTGACTAAGCCATGTATTCAGTCCCTTTGTGAAGTCATATAGCTTGTTCTCATACAATTCCCTCGGATCGATGCCTGCTTCTTTCAGTGAGCCAAGAAGTGTTCCCGGTAATGGTATCAGACCGCCACTAAAAATCGATACAAACAGTATGTCAGCCGGTTTTTCAAGAGTAAGGATATCGCCATGGTATACAGATATTGACTTGTAACCATTGGAAGTTTCAACTTCAAGATAATTAAGCTGTTTCATAGTTATGTCTGATTATTCTGTTTTACTTCAAAGGCCTCGACATTAATATTGTATTCTTTAATCTTATTTCGAAGAGTATTTATTGATCCGTAGCCCAACGCATGCAATGCCTGAAGCTGAATGCCATTCTTAAGTTTGAGTACTTTTTCAATATGCGCCTTTTCCACGTCTTTCCAGTTAAGCGAAGATTCCTTTCCTGATTCCCTGAACCTTGATGGTATGTCACCAACCGTGACTTCGCGCTCACAATAGGTATAAAGAGTTTCAATGAGATTCTGTAACTCCCTGATGTTACCCGGCCAGGAATAATTATGCATGAATCTTCTGACATCTGGAGTTAACCTGAGAATAGTTGGTCGTTTTAAATCTGATTTCTTCTTTTTGATAAAGAAATCTATCATCTCATCTAACTCTGCGGTTCCCCTGTCTTGAAGGGATGGTAATTCGAGTTCATTCACGACTAAACGGTAATAAAGGTCTAGCCTGAATTTGCCTGTCTTACACATTTCAACCAGGTTTTTGTTGGTTGCACTGACAACCCTCACATTAACCCTCTTCGACTTCCCTCCGATTGGTTGTATCTCCTTCTCCTGAAGTACTCTTAATAGGGCTTGCTGCATATAAGGTGATATGTCGCCAATTTCATCAAGGAATATGGTGCCACCTTCTGCTTCTTCAAATTTTCCGGGTGTATCCTTATCTGCCCCGGTAAACGACCCTCTCTTATAACCAAACAACCGCGATTCAAGCAATTGGTCATTAAAAGCCGAACAGTTTACTGTGACGTAAGGTTTGCTTTTTCTGATTGAGTGATCATGAATAAACCTGGCCAAATGTTCCTTTCCAGTACCGGTTTCACCGAAAATAATAACAGTTGATCGATCATTCTGCGCCAGCAATTCAGCGATCCTGTATATGGGCTTTAAAGTTGCAGTAATCTTATAGTCTGTCAATTCCGTTTCCGGCTTATCCAAACGGGTCTCTTTAATTACTGATGTAACAGGTGTATGCGATTTCTCTGCTTCAATTGTAAGGAACTCGGGTTTTTTATCTATCGTAAACCTGGCAGGACGAGTTTGAATTAACCTTGTCTTCAGGTTAAGGGTTGTGTGACAAATGTACCAAGCAGCATACATTGCTGGGGTGCCTGGAGAAACAAAAAGATCCATGTCGTGATCAGACAGCTCCATTAATCGTGCTTCCACTTTCGGTTTTATCTCAGAGAGATCTATAGGATCATGAATATCCATGTTGATAAGCTCCAGCTCATGCGCAGGAAAGTCCTTCTTTAATGTACTTATCAGTCTTAATGCTCCATTCTCATCTTTTAATCCGGAATAAAGGATGACATGCTTGCCATAGTTATAAAAGTGCTTGTGCATGTTATAGTTGGTGCCTTCAGTATTGACACCAAGCAATGCCCCGCTTTCTTTATCGCGAATGAAATCATGCTGTAACGCCAGCCAGGATATAAGGATTTTCATTGATTTATTATTTACCGTTAAGATAACTCATAAATATGAATATATCAGAATTTGATATCATAATCTGCATCTTGATATATTAAAAATATTTTTTATGCTGATTACCAGGGCATTACAAAATGGCATCTCGATTGCAATTCAGTTATCAAATCAATAACCCTAAAAATGAAGACTGAAGACACAATGAAAAGGCCAGAAGAGATCATTAATCCTGAAATCATCTTATCAGACCACTCACGAAGAAGAGCTCAGCAGAGAGGAATTACAGAAAACCTGATCTGCCTCGCAATGGAGTACAGTCTCCCCATTTTTAAACAAGGGCTCGTGTTTTATGCAGTCATTGAAAAATTGCTGCCTGACAACCTCGACCATAGGATAAGGGAAAAACTCAATAACATGGTGATTGTAGCAGCCCAGGATAGTGATGAAGTGATAACGTGTTATAAAAGAAACCATGCCATTCATTATATCAATAAAAAACCAAAACGGCTTGCAGCATAACCATTCCTTCCCCGGGCAGTTCCGGGGGTTATTATGTGATTGTCCCCAAATCACTACTCTACCGGACTGCCCATTTTTTTAAATCAACCGGCCAAACGATAAGATATCAAATAATAAACAGAAATATAAGTAGTCAACTTAAAACTAAAGAAGATATGCTACCAGGACCAACAATCATACGCGAATGCCCGCATTGTGGGATTCAAATGAAACAGAAGACCATCATAAGTGGTAATACCTTTGGCGCTACACTGTGGTCAGATGGCAAGCAAGTGGCCCCTATGCTGCCAAGGCCGCCATACTATATCTGCTGCAAAATGTGCAGGAATATCATTATGCTTCAGGATGTCAGGAAGGTTGCTGAAATTGAGTGGAATGAACGAGATGAGAAATACAGCAAAGCAGCCTTTATCGAGTTCCCTACTTTCATGGAGAACATAAGGGCAACAGAAGTGATCAGTGACAAGAAGCTGGCAAGGACTATGACAATGTACAGTTACAATGACTTCTCCAGAGACCACAAAGAAGACGCAATAACTCCGGAAATTCAGAAACTTCATGAACACAACATATATGAACTGGAGTCGCTTCTTGACAAGTCAATACCAGAAGATCTCATTATTAAAGCACACTATTGTCCGATTAATCTTTTAGATTCACAATTGACCTCTATAAGTATTTGA
>CALBTS010000575.1 GCA_937968035.1 uncultured Methanomethylovorans sp. | reverse complement strand
AGATCGTATTCGGTGACTGGAGTTCAGACGTGTGCTCTTCCGATCTTGGGAAAATAAGAGCAGAGTTAAACGCGAAAACGAGCAACACTGATGTAAGATAGCTTGCATTTATTGTTTCTCCACCTGAAATAAGAGATGGATAGCGGCTTAGACCTAGCAGAATACAAACTGCGATAAAACCAATACTTACAAAAAAAACAAGTGATGTACTGATAACTTTCTGAAATTGTTCCCTATCATTACTACTAATCGAAACTGCAACATATCGCAGCAAGGCCGGGCCTATGCCCAAATCGAGCAAGCCCATGTAACCAACCATACTAATGATAATTTCCCAAATGCCGTAATCCCTGTTACCCAAGGTTTTAACTATAATAGGACTTAATAAAAATACCGTTATAATATTTATTAGATAGAGCGCAGTTCCAGAAACAGAGTTGATCAGTAAACGTCTACTCATAGATACCCAACACTTCGTAATCATACCAGCCACAATGCTGCTGAAAATGCTGCTGAAAATATAACGTTTCTGGCAATTTCTGACGATTTATCAATAGCATTGATGCAAAAATTAATTCAACAATTACAAAAAATTACGCTTTTCAGGGAACGGCTATAGACATTACCACTCCAGGCTGCCAACCAAAGCCATAGCGGACGGTAAAAATTGTGACCAGCAAAACCCAAAATTAGCAATAGCAGCAAGCTAATTAAAATTGCTCCGCAAAGCAGATATATAAAACTTATTCCCTCCCCACATTGGATTATTTGCACTCTGCGAACAAAGGCCGAACGACCAATTGAGACGACCAATCCTACAAATAAAACTGCGCCAAACAGTCCTTGTTCAGCTAGCACCTGGCCATACAGTATATGAGATTGCAAGGCCGCCTCCTCCCCTTCGCTGTCAACCTGGTTTGCAAGTCTATATCCTACAAAATTCTTGCCGCCTACGCCTACACCGGTAAAAGGCTCTCGCATGAACATTTTCCAGCTTACTTTCCAGCCAATCAACCTACCCTCAGCAGATACATGGGCGTTTTCAGGGCCTGCCTCTTCATCCCATAGTGTCCTGATTCGGTCCTGTTTTTCTGTTGGCATACTTATCCAAAGCACGCCTAATGACACAATCGCAGCTACGAGTACTTTTATTCTTCGTGACCCCTGTTGCGCAATTACCCACAAGAATATTAAACAAACAAGTGCAACAAAAGCCGAACGAGACCCAGTTAAAACAATACATAGAACGGCTAAAGCAAAATAAAAATAATATAGTTTACGTATAGATGGCATCACCTCTACGCAGAACAGAGCATAAGCAAACGGTAGGGAGAGCACAACACTCGCACCAAAGGCATTGGGATCACTCATCGTTTCTCCGACACCAACCATACGTACTATACCCATTCTCCAAACATATCTGCCGTTATTAAACTCCCAAAGCGAGTGAATCATATAAAATAACATTGAAAATACGTAAACTTTAATCAGCAGTTTCAACGACTCTTCATCATCTGCAACGGACAACATCAGCAGGTAAAGCACCACCATCTTGGCATACTCAATGCCTTGTTCAACGGCAAAGCTGGGATTAAATGCAAATGGTGCCAGCAGAAAGTGCAGGGCTAGAAGTCCATAGACCCATTTGTTGGTGGGTGAACTCACGATTTTAAGTTTGTGATGTAGAAACGCAACTATGATAAGCAGTATCGCATAGGGGCGTTCTATGGGTATGTCATGCAGATACCTGA
>CALBTS010000574.1 GCA_937968035.1 uncultured Methanomethylovorans sp. | reverse complement strand
AAAACACGCGCCACCGCGACTCTGCGCCAACGCCACATACCGCCGAACGTTGGCGTGCATTGTAGAAAACCACTCATAATTGAAATTTTTAATATTAGTATTGTTGATCCGGATGATAAATAAACCCCATCTATTGACAAATTCATTGCAAGTATGGATTTCATTTTGAATAGGATCACTAATAGTTGACCTTTGATTCATATTTAACTCGAAAATTAAAACCATGAATAAAAAGGCACTATTCTTTCTAATCAATACACCCTTCCTGATAGCAGCTATTGCCTGGGTTTATTCAATAGGATTGGATAGGTATTATAACGATCCAAGAATTTCTGGTGATTTATCTTTTATAGTATCTTACTCTTTTGTAATGCTAATAATTGTCTTGATCCCTTTCTACCTCTATTATTTCTGGCTGGCACCAAAATATTTATTTACGGGTAGAAAAAAGAGTTTTTTCTGGCTTAGTGCTGCATGGACCTTAGTTTGCGGACCATTACTGGTCGTTTTACTTGGGGAGGTTCATCACTACCTGCGCAGGGGTGAGTCGATGATGCAAATTTTCATTGAATACCCATCACAACTGCCGGTTTCATATTTGTCATGGGTAGTATTATCGCTGACTCCGGCTTTTCTGGGTGTCATATCCCGTCTGGCCTATGTATCATTTTCGAACATTGAAAAGACCCGGGAACTTGAAAACAGGAACCTTCAGCAGGAAATCCAGATGATCAAATCTAAGCTAAATCCTCATTTGTTTTTCAACACCTTAAACAACATCGACGCCCTGATAAGAACCAATCCAGACAAAGCCTCTGCCACACTTTCCCGTTTATCTGATCTGCTGCGGTATGTGGTTTATCATACCGACACAGAATCTATCCCTATCGGCACGGAAGTGGAAAACCTGAAAAGGTATATAGAATTGGAAAAGATAAGGTTGCAGAGGCCGGAAAATGTCTCTTTTTCTGCCAATGTAATAAGTGAAACTCACATACCGCCTATGATATTTTTCCCTTTCGTGGAGAATGGGTTTAAGCACAGCAACCTTAACCTGCCTGGTCAAAGCTTGCAGATTGATTTGCACCAGGATGATACCAGAATCATTTTCAAGTGTGTGAATACAACAGATGAGAAACAGACTATAAATGAAAAAGGGGGTGTGGGACTTGAACTTGCCACCAAAAGGCTGGAAATGCTATTTTCGCAAAAGCACAAACTCGACATAATTAGGGATGAAAACCGGTTTTCTGTTCTACTTGAAATTTATACCTGATGATTCAATGCATAATTATAGAAGACGAACCCCTGGCGGCCGATAAACTATCAGGGTTTATCAGTAAAACAGATTACCTGAGTTTAACCGGATTATTTCATTCGCCTCTTGAAGCCATGGTTTTTCTAAAAACCAATCCTGTTGACCTTATCTTTCTGGATATTGAAATGAAAGAACTGACAGGTATTCAGTTCATGGAATCTGTAAGCTTGGATGCAAAGATCATCATTACTACCGCCTACGAGAAATATGCCTTGAAAGGATTTGAACTTCAGGTTAGTGATTATTTACTCAAGCCAATAACTTTTGAAAGGTTCATTAAGGCATGCGATAAGGTAATGAGTGAATTGTTGCCTTCAGAGAAGAGGAGTGAACACAGGAAGATATTCATTAAAACCGAATACAGGCTTGAGGGGATTGACTCATCTGAAATATTATTTGTAGAAGGAATTGGGGATTATCGAAAAATCGTTACTTCAAAAAAGAAAATTCTTACACTACAAAGTTTCAACGAAATATTCAGGCTGCTACCACAAGACAAGTTTCGCAGAGTACATAATTCCTACATAGTCTCGCTCGACAAGATTGACAAAATTGAAAGAAAGAGAATTTACATCCGGGACCAGATAATACCTGTTAGCGATTCCTACTACAAGGATTTCTTGAGAGGACTACATTCAAACAATGAATTGTAACAGATTCCAAAGCCATACTTTTTGAAATATTATAATCAAATTACAGTTAATCAGTGAATTAATAAATACAGGTTGCCATGAAAACAATCAGAAGATCCCAACAAAGCATAATGGCATTATTGACAGGAATGATTTTTGTTTTGACCATTTCCAGTTGTTTCAGTCCACATTACAGAGATTATAAAAGCAATGACCAGGAACCTCCCGAAATATTTCAGCCGATACCGGTTGAAAGAGCAAATGGGCTTTATGCAACTGTAGGATATTTGACATCTGTAGATTCAGCTAACATTGAACTGGAGGATAAACCGGCAATATTGCCAAGCGACATCAAGGAACTACGGAAGACTACTTTATATTCTGGAACATATCCAGTAATAGAAGTAAAACTAAATGAAAGAGGCTCAGAAAAACTCTATTTACTGACAAAGGAAAACATTGGTAAGCCAGTTGCTTTTGTAGTGGAAGGCAAGATAATAGCGATGCCAATAGTTAGGGCCGCGACAGTTGATGGTGAATTTTTTATAGCCATAGGATTTCCTGAGGATGATATAAATAAGATAATTAACATTTTAAAGGAAGGACAAGAAAAGTAACAACGACACGCCAACAGGTCGGTATATGTCATTGGCGCTCCGTGGCGCGACAATTGGGTAAATAAGAGGCGGTTTTGTGGCTGGCGCCACGGCCTGCCCCGGCTCCCGCCGGGGACCC
>CALBTS010000573.1 GCA_937968035.1 uncultured Methanomethylovorans sp. | reverse complement strand
TTGCTCCTTTACAGACGATACAATACTTTTCACAGAATATTGGTGGTTTGTCATTGACTGTCATATTACAACTTCCTGGGAAATGGGTCCGGGAGGATTGCGATAAACTGCTGATCCCTAAGTATAAAATATACTTTTTATACAAACCTGTGGATTTCAGGGGTTTATCAGGATCCTCCGCTGCTGTAAAATTTCCAAAATGTCTCAATTGGTCAGTTTTGATCCTGCTGCTTTTGCTCTGCCCATCAATTCAGCGTTACTTTTCACTGAACCTGGCTCGCTGTACCCTGCAGCTATGATAGTATCGATGGTCTCTATCCCCATGAAATTCTTGATGTTCCCTGCAAACTCATTGAATACCGCTGCATAAATACCAGCGTCAGGTGCACCATGTGAACCAACGAGTACAGCTTTTTTCCCGGGTGCCACACGGGGAGAGAAATCCGGATTGATGAGGGAATAGCATCTGTCCAGGAACAGGCGCATCTGGCCTGTGAACTGGCTGAAATATATGGGGGAGCCCAGTACAATGGCATCTGCTTTTATGATCGAGTTCAGGACCCTGGTCAGGTCATCCTGTAATTTGCATTTATCATGTATCTTACAATAGCCACATCCCTGACAACCTTTGAACTCCAGTTCATTGAGATAGAATATCTCTGTTTCGGCCCCTGCCTCTGCTGCTGATTCAAGGGTCTGTTTGACAAGCGTTGCTGTATTTCCGTTCATGCGCGGGCTTCCGATAATACCTATTGCCTTCATATGTTCGCCTCTGGATCATATTGAAATGGGCTACCCATCAAGGGTAATCTTCTATTCTATTTAGATTAACTATATTTATATACCATACAATCATTCAGGATAGTAACTTACCCATGTGATATAATGCAAAACATAGAAAGTGATCATTGCACTCTAAACCATTGTAATTGTCCCATCGAGGCAACCTTGAACGTCATCGGAGGCAAATGGAAACCCATGATACTGTGCCTGCTGGCCAATGATACTTTACGGTATAATAAGATCCAGCAGCTCATTCCTGAGGTATCTCCAAAGATGCTCACAAAACAGCTGAGAGAACTTGAAGCTGATGGGCTGGTGGCAAGAAAAATGTACCCGGAGATCCCGCCAAAGGTCGAATATTCAATAACAGATTTTGGAAGAACCGTTCTGCCGGTCTTAAAAACATTGCTGGACTGGGGAGCCGAATATCTGGGAAAGAAGTGTATTGTAACAATGCAAGTGGAACAAATTGAATTATTGAAGTTATAGTTCTTATGAAATGTGATCCTTTTACATGGAAAGTAGATGTCAAAGCCAGCTTCAAAACATTGTATTTCTTTCCTTTTTGCTACATTTTCATACAAATAACGCATACTTTACGAAACTTATATGTATGTCAAGCGGATACTTATTAATTAATCAAAATATGGGGAGATGCAATATGAAAACACTTGTTACATATATGAGCCAGACCGGAAACACAAAGAAGATAGCGGAAGCCATTTATGGCGAACTTGAAGGGGAAAAGGCGATCAAGCCCATATCTGAGGTCAAGGACCTTGAAGGATATGATCTTGCTTTCATCGGCTTCCCTATAATGCAGTTCGATATTCCGCCAGTGGTAAAGAATTTTTTATCAGCTAGTACTAAAGGCAAAAAAATTGCAATATTCATGACACATGCTGTTCCTGAAGGATTCGAAGCCATCCATTCGTGGACCGGTTCCTACGAGCAGGCCGCAGCTGGCGCAAAGATCCTCGGTGCATTTGATTGCCAGGGTGAGCTTGCCCAGCCTGTAATTGACATGCTGTTAAAGGCCGATGATCCGCAGATGAAAGCATTTGGTGAGATGGGACCATCAACAAAAGGACAGCCTGATGAGTCCAGAGTAAAGAAAGCGAAGGCATTTGCCAAGGAAGTACAGGCAAAAGCCTGATATCACAAAGATGGAAAGGAGTTCTTTTTCAGGACTCCTGCTATTTGTTTTTTAAACAATATCATGAAAACAATATTAATGTTGTATCAAATATGATGTTGTACAAATTAACTCATAAGTCAGCTGTCATGTAACTTTGATATGGATGTATATCTCCAAACCTTGATCTTTCACATCAAATACCTAATATAGAAATTGATGTTATTGACAAGGTTAATGTGTTAACATTCCTTCATAAAATTAAAAAACGATTCTTTTGTTAATGATAACTTTAAACGTTCATTAACCAGATCAATGAATACCTGCAGGTATCGGGGAGGCACACAGTTAAGGCTCTCACTTCCATTCTGTGTAAGTGACAGCAAATACTGCAAGTCTTCCGTACCAAGTTTTTCCAGCCTTTTCCTGAAATCATTTTCATCGGTGGCAAAATGATTGGCAAGAGGCGGAAGGATAGATCTGTATGGAGCACCTGAACCTGCACAATCCAGGCCTTTACACTCAGGAGCTACCTGCTTTAATAGATCAATATCTTTTTGTGATAGATCTCTGGACATTTTATGTATTCCTTTCCTTCTTTAACTGCTGGCTTAGTATGATATCAATCTTATTTATCTCTATATATTATGTTCTTAACAATAATACTTTTACGCTATCATCATTGATTGATAATGTCAGAAGATATTGAAAATCATACAAGTCCAGAGGTTATACTTATATAGTAACGTGTTCTAGGACTTTTCAAACCTGGTGTTATGTTATGGCGGATAAGAGGAAAAAAAAGGATAAAGTAAAATATAAAGGCTCCTTCGAAGAGATCTTTGGTCCAGGTTATTTTGTTCATATAGAGGATCTGGTAGAAAAAATGATAGAAAATCTGGGGCCAAGCTTTAACAAGATGCCGGGACCTCTTGTCTACGGTTTTTCTGTCATAGGTCATTCAGAGGGTGAAACCTTGATAAGAGAGTTCGGCGGCTTACCTGTCGAATCTGGAACAGAGGTATTTGAAGAAAAGAATTCCTTTGTCCGGAAACGCAAGCCTTTGATAGATATAGTAGAAACGGATGAAAAAATATATGTTACTGCCGAAATTCCGGGAATATCCACGGGTGAGATCATTCTCAAAGCCACAGACAGTTCCCTTGATCTTAAGGCATCTCACGGCGGATGTAAGTACTCAGAACAAATACCACTCTCATCAAAAGTTGATCCTGAAAGTGCAACGGCAACTTACCGCAATGGAGTACTGGAAGTTGTCCTAAAGATATTCAACTCTGATAAGACAGTGCTGGTGCATATCGAATAGATCGTTTCTTTTGTATCATGGTCCATTCTACTTTTACAAGTATTTAATAATTAATATACATCGTTTTCCCAGTACGTAACTAGTAGAAATTCTTTTGGTATATATAGTCCAAATCCATCATTAAAAACAATTATATATGGGTAAAATAATGGGGGTAGGCATGGACCCATTCATATCAATAACCTTAGCTGTCTTCCTACCATTCTTACTGGCTCTTGCCGTGCCAGCAGTAGAGAAGTTGATAAAACACAGAGTTGGCTGGTTTGCTTCACTCATCGCTTTAATAAGTTTTCTGCTGGTTATAAGTTTCGTTCCTCTTGTAATACATGGTGAACACTTCCAGGCATCTGTGGAGTGGATTCCCTCAATGGGTATTGAATACAGCATATATGTGGATGGCCTGAGCATTCTTTTCGGTCTCATTATAACAGGCATCGGCATAATAATTATGTCTTATTCGAATGCATACATGGGCCATAAGGAAGATCTGCCCAGGTATTACCAATGGCTTCTCCTGTTCATGGGCTCCATGCTGGGAATGGTATTCGCTGCCAATACAATAATGCTCTTTATTTTCTGGGAACTCACCAGTATCACTTCTTTCATGCTTATCGGTTACTGGAGGAACAAGCCTGAATCGGTTTATGGTGCCACTAAATCTCTGCTGGTGACAGCAGCAGGCGGACTTTTCATGCTTGCAGGTTTCATCGTGTTGCGTTCTATAACTGGCACTTTCGATATACCCGCCATCCTGCATAATGAAACACTGATATCAATGGTGCAAGGACATGAATTGTTCCTGGCAGCCCTTATTTTGATATTTATCGGAGCGGCATCAAAATCCGCCCAGGGTCCTTTCTATATATGGCTTCCGAACGCAATGGAAGCACCCACTCCGGTCAGTGCATTCCTGCACTCAGCCACCATGGTGAAAGCTGGAATATACCTCGTTGCCAGGGTCCATCCCATATTCTCGGGCACAGAAGCCTGGTTCATACTGGTCAGCGGAACCGGGATTATCACAATGCTGGTTGCAGGTTTCCTGGCTTTCAGGCAGATCGATATAAAAGCCCTGCTTGCGTACTCGACGATCAGTCAGCTGGCATACATAATGACGATGTACGGCTATACTACATATCAGGAACCAGGAATTGGAGTTGCTGCAGCAACCTTCCACCTGTTTAATCATGCAACGTTCAAAGCATGTCTTTTCCTTGTGGCCGGTATCGTCGCACATGAAGCTGCTACCCGTGATATTACGCGGCTAGGTGGTTTACGACATGAAATGCCCATCACATTCATTATTGCAACGATTGGGGCTCTTTCCATGGCCGGAGTGCCCCCGCTAAATGGTTTTTTGAGCAAGGAAATGTTCTACGAATCTTCCATTGAGATGGGACACGCACTGGGAAGTCCTTTTACGTTCATCATTCCGGCACTGGCGGTGGCAGGTGGTGTGTTCACATTTGCCTATTCCATTAAGTTCATCGCTGCCATTTTCCTGGGCAAGCGCCCCGAGAAAGGATTACCTTCCCATATCCACGATCCTTCTTTCGTTATGATCATACCTGCAGCTTTCCTTGCCGGACTGATCATACTGTTCGGACTTGTGCCCTCCATAGCTGTGCAAAATCTCGTCGAACCTACAGCTTCCTCAATAATGATGGAAGCCCAGCACCTTCATGTAAAGCTCTGGCATGGACTGACAGGTTCCCTTGCAATGACCCTTGTAACCTTCCTGCTGGGCATTGCAGTCTACACAAAGTATGACTCTATAGCCGAATGGCAGAACAGTTTCAACCGTAAGTTCCCGATGATCAGTGTCAATTACGTATATGACGGTCTTGTGAACAACGCAAAAGGCACTCTGAAAAGATTCTCATCTTTCATGCAGCCTGGTCCGGTAAAAGGCTATGTGCTTGCACTTCTTGTTTTGATGATCATATTATTCGCTATACCTTTCCTGAAGCTTTCAGCAGGTTTTATACCAACTCTGAACTTTAATGTGGAGCCATATGAGTTTCTGGTTTTCTTCTTCATGATAGTGGCTGCTGTGGGAGCAGCAGTGTTGCCAAAATATCTGCCGGCAGTGATATCTCTCTCAGCTCTTGGGTACCTGGTAAGCTTACTTTTCATATACCTGTCAGCCCCGGACCTTGCACTTACTCAGGTACTTGTGGAAACCCTTACTACCATCATCTTCGTGCTTGCTATTGTCAAGATACCCCAGACCTTTAAAGAGCATATAACTCCTTCTCTGTTCATGAGAGATGCTCTGGTAGCAATATCCGTAGCTTCTGTGGTATTCATATTATTAGTAAGTGCAAATCAAGGGATCATACCTCCCTTTGAATCACTTTCATACTATTTCATAGAAAATGCATTACCTCTTGCAGGCGGTCACAATATTGTCAATGTGATAATCGTGGACTTCAGAGGATATGATACATTAGGAGAGATAGCTGTCATGTGTCTTGCCGCACTTGGAGTCTACAATCTTATACACAGCAGAGGTGAGAGCGAATGACCACAGTTATTACGAGAATGATCACGAGAATATGCTTGCCATTAGTGATATTGTTTTCCATATCCCTGTTGCTCGCCGGACATAACAATCCGGGCGGAGGGTTTATAGGAGGTGTCATGTTCGCGTCCATTATAGCCCTTTCTTATGTAGTGTACGGACTTGAAACAATAAAAAGATCATTCAATCCGGATTGGGGCAAATGGTTCGGTTTCGGATTGGTCCTGGCATCGTTCACAGCTTTCGCTGCTCTTCCTTTTGGTCATAATTTCTTTAGGAGCGCAGTAGAGTTCTTACACATCCCGCTTGTAGGAGAGATCGAGCTGGTCTCTGCTGCTCTATTTGATACAGGGGTGTATTTTGTGGTTATAGGTTCTTTACTTAGTATATTCCAGATGGTTGGTGAGGACAAATGAATAACACATTGCTATCCCTTACTATAGCTGTGCTGTTCGGGATAGGCACTTTCCTGATCCTGCGCAGGGACATTGTTAGGGTGATCATAGGTTTGAGCGTACTATCTCATGCTGTAAACCTGCTGATAGTATCTGTGGGTGTGTTCAGTGGTAAAGATGTACCAATACTTACCCATGATGAAGCAGTTCCCACGAACACCATTTTCAGTGACTCTCTGCAGAATGGTGTGCTTGCTCCATTATTGAACGGAACAGAACCCACACAATTCGTGGATCCGCTGGTGCAGGCCCTGGTATTGACAGCCATCGTCATCAGCCTTGCAACTACAGCAGTGATCATTATACTTGCTTATCGCATTCATGAAGAGTATGGTACTACTGATATACAAAAACTTAAGAGGTTGTGGGGATGAGTTCATTGATCCATCACTTTCCGATCCTGCTGATAGCAATACCCATACTTGTTGCAGCTTTGACTATGATGTTGCGTTCAAAACCAAAGTTGCAGGCAGGATTGAGTGTACTTGCCTCCTTTTCACTTGTTGTGATAAGTTCCATGTTATTGATGCAGGTGTGGAATTCAGGGATACAGGTCTATGAGGTAGGAGAATGGGGTAAATATGGTATCATGCTTGTGGCAGACCTGCTCAGTGCCGGTATGGTGATGCTGAGCTCAGGTGTTTCCTTCCTTTCGCTCGTATATTCCCTGAACTACATTGAGAAGCGTTCACTATCCACATATCACCCCCTGTTCAACCTGCTGGTGGCGGGTCTGCATGGTTCCTTCCTCACGGGAGATATATTCAATCTCTTTGTTTTCTTTGAAGTGCTCTTACTTTCATCATGTGGCTTGGTAGTGGCACTCGAAAAGGATGGAGTTACAAAAAGTTCGGACAAGCTGGAGGCAACGTTCAAATACCTTGTTCTGAACATGCTGGGCTCTATTCTTATGTTGATAGCTGTTTCTGCACTGTATGCTACTACAGGGACCCTGAATATGGCGGATATCTCTGTGAAGCTCAGTGCCATGCAGGCTGCAGGCACGCTTCCCTGGCATGTGTTTGCCATTGGCCTTATGTTCATCGTGATCTTTGGTAACAAAGCGGCCATATTCCCATTACATTACTGGCTTCCGGATGTGCATCCGACTGCTCCTTCTCCCATAAGCGCCATGCTTAGCGGGGTACTTATAAAAGTCGGAGTCTACGGTATGCTCAGGGTATTCTTCTTCATATTCACGGACGTACTGGGCATGTTCCAGCCCATTATCATAGTGCTTGCATTGTTCACAATAGGTATAGGGGCTGCATCGGCAGTTGCTCAGACAGATGTAAAAAGGTTGCTTGCTTATTCCAGTGTGAGCCAGATAGGCTATGTATTCCTGGGTATTGGTTTTGGAAGCCTGGGAGCTGTTGCAGCATCCCTTGTGTATTTGGTCAACCACGCAATTGCAAAGTCACTATTGTTCCTCACTTCTGGTGGTATCATACATCATGCAGGGACACGTGATATGAACAAGATGGGAGGGATGGTGAATAGTTCTCCTTTCATGGCCGCAGCTTTCCTTATAGGTGCCATGTCCATATCAGGGCTGCCTCCTATGGGTGGTTTCATATCCAAGTTCGTTCTCTTTGATGCCGGTATTATAGGAAAATATTACACAGAAATAGCTATTGCCCTTCTGTTTGCTATATTTTCCCTTTTCTACATGTTCAGGGCATGGTTGCTCATGTTCTGGGGTGAAAAAAGAGATGTGAAAGCACATGGAGAATACTCAGAACATGGTTCTTCACCCCTGGTATACTTACCAATCGCTTTTCTGGCCCTTATGGTGCTGGCTTTGGGTGTGTATTCTGAGCCATTACTATCCCTGGCCCAGGCAACTGCAGCGCAGATACTTGATCCGCAGGCTTACATAGACGCAGTCCTGACGAGGGTGGTAAGATGAAAAGATATATTCCTCTGGCAGCTATATTTGGAGTTATATGGTGCTTAATTCATGGTACTATCGATCTGAATAACTTTATATTTGGTTTCCTTCTTGGCCTGTTGACCATAAGGCCATTCAGGTTCCTTTACAGGCCTGAAGAGGGCTTCAAATTATTCTCTCCGCCAAACCGTATAATTTCAATTATAAGATATTTCATGGTGCTTATAAAGGAGATCATCAAGGCCAACATTGTAGTGGCCAAGATAGTGACAAGACCGAAGATAATTATTAATCCCGGGATCATTGCCGTACCCATCAGATGCAAGACCGATCTGGGTATTACGGGGATTGCAAATACCATTACTCTTACCCCGGGTACCATCACGGTGGATATATCAGATGACCATTCAGTGCTCTATGTGCATTGTATCGATGCATCCGATCCTGCAGCAGTATGCGCATCTATACGTGATGATCTTGAAAAATATGTACTGGAGGCTTTAGAATGATTAGTTTACTGGATTTTTCGCTGATATTCATGGTCCTGGCATTTATACCATGTATATATCGTGTTATCAAGGGCCCCACTATCCCTGACAGGGTAGTGGCCCTGGATGCTATGACAACCGTGATCATAGTGATGCTCGGAGCATATTCATACGATAAAGGTTCTGCCTTTTTCATGGATGTGGCGCTGGTGCTGGCAGTGATATCTTTCGTGGGTACTGTGACCATTTCAAAATACCTTGATGAAGGGGTGGTGTTGTGAGCGAAGTAAGTATATTCAGCATGATCATGAACCTCCTGAGCGATATAGTGCTGTTAATAGGCTTGACCTTCGTGTTCCTTGGCATGCTGGGTCTTATACGCTTGCC
>CALBTS010000572.1 GCA_937968035.1 uncultured Methanomethylovorans sp. | reverse complement strand
CGTGTTGATGATAGAGGGAAACCGACCTTAAAATGTCCAAAATGTAACAAATCGTTTGATAATCCATTAAAAAATGCAATGTCCGATCAATATCAAAAGATCAGGAACAAAGCGGTATGGATTCTCGGGTCAATAATTCTGATTATACTTTTTGTTGTTTTTGATCGCCCCAGTAAAGATTTCGACTCAGATACTGAGAGGCTAGTAAAGTATGAAAATGCAATCCATATAGGTTGGGATTATAGTACTTGGTTAGAGACCACAGATGAAACTATCTGGGGGAATGATCTAGTCGTATTGCCTGGCACCAATAACAATATCTATATAGGATACTGGGTAAAGCCAAACATTACAATGTATCTTGATAAACGAACGGATGAAATTATAAGATTTGCAGTAGGGAAAGGAAATTAAAGCTGCTTTCAATTGTAAGTTGACCCAATCCCTCAAACATTTCTAATTGGAATGATCTTATGGAAGGTTGAATCTTCCATGAGTTTAGCCAGACTATTTTGATGGTCAAGAAACACTCACCCATTGATTTTCTGGGCAGATGACAGGTTCGTGTTCAATTTTGAATGTACTTTGATATTATGGGCTTGACTTCAGATTTAATTAAACAGACCACCTCGTTCATTAAGAAATTTGTAAAATCAATCATTACAGATTTATAAGTCTCATCTTTTGATAGTAAAGTTCGGCCAATATTATTGAGAATGAAATCACGCCCAGAAAGCACAGGACTCTCATATAGTCTAGCAAAAACCTTATTCAAAACATAATCTGAATTATGAGTTTTGTTCAACATTATAATAAAATAGGACTGTTGGCTAGAAAAAATAAACTCAGGTAATTTTGCGATATCTATATGTATGCCATTTTCTATTGCATAATTAATCATTGTCGATTGAAATCTATCACGAATTTCAATGAAAGGTGCATCATAATACAATTCAGGCTCCATAATTATAGAAGACACAAATAGCAGTGCCTCAAACTTTCCATCTTTTGAGAGTTCTTTGTTTTTATTAATTTTCTCAACTCCCTGATTGCATAAATGATAAAGGGATGTTATTAATTCATCAATATTTATAATTTTTCTATGATTAATTTCATCCTTATCATCTACTAGACATTCTGAATACCTTTGAGATATATCTAATTGATCAAAGAATTCATTTATTTTCATAATATCCCCTACTCCATATCCTAAAAAAAACTGATCAAATAAGTCGGGATTCTCTTTAGCTAAATAGTGATGTTTTGATAGATAATCTCTCATCATAATTAACATTATTCCAGAAGGTGTATTGCATGGATCCGCGCTGAATTGAATTTCATAGAAAAGCAACTCCAATTTTTCTTGTGGAAAAGGTTCGGATTCGAATTTTTCAAACAATATCCTCCTCAGATCATAAACTGAACAACCAAGCTCATAGGCTAAAATGGCTGCGCTAAAGGCTATTTCGTTTCTTTTCACCATAATGAATACTCTATAATTTAAAAATCTTCTCTTGGAATACTGCTTACAAAGAATAAGGAATGACCTTCTTATGCAATCCTACTGCAGTGTAGCTTAGGATAAAAAGTCATATAATCCTTATTTAAAAGCTTCTCAGCCAAAGAAATACCATGTTTCCCACTCCGATAATATTAGCTCGAATTTGATTAATTACTATTTACCATCCTTCGCAACTTGGCTTTTTCAATTTCATCAATTTCCTTATTTAGGGAATCCAAGTCTCCTTCAAAGATTGAGAGTAATTCAGGATCATTTAATGGATTATAGCACCCCTTGACAAAACCTCCTTTGGCTTTCCCCCTCAAAATATGAGCTTCAACGTATTTTGGATTTAACTCGATGGCTTTGGTTAAATCTGCTATACCCCCGACAATATCCCCTGACGAACACTTTGCTAAACCCCTATTAAAACGGAACCAAGCAGTCTGGGGTTTCAGATTAATTGCTTGAGAAAATGAATCAATCGATCCCCGCATATCCTTAAGACAAAATTTTGCAACGCCAAGGTTATAATAGTTCATAGGATAGTTTGGGTCTAAAACGGCTGCCATGGAGAAGTCTTCAATTGCACCCTGATAATCATTTAATGAAAGTCGCTTATTCCCACGGTCCATATATGGTTGTGGAAGGTGAGGATACATTTCAACATCGTTATCAAAATCCCTCATCTCTTTTTTCCCCCTGAGTCTGTTATAGAATTTTGTGATGTACTGCATCATAAAAGGATTTAATTCGAGAAATTTTTAAAATGTGGCCACTTGACCTTTGGATTTGCAGGTCTAGTCCTTAATCATGGTCTGAGAATATTCAACATCATAAACCGTGTCCTTGTGCTGATCACCACTGAACCGATTCTGCTGATGTGTCACCATTGCATGGTGTGAACCCACTGGCTTCCAACCGTCTTTTATAAGCTCATTGACCTTTGCCGACAGCTGCTCGGCTGAAGATGAAGTTACTATCTTGTAATTCATTGTGGTATGATTTACCTGAGGTATTAAAGGTAAGAAAGTTTGACAGTTCGGGGAAGATCAATTCATCATTATTTATTAAGCTCGACGCTGTTGGTACTCCTCCAATTCAAACAAAGGTCTTCCGTAAAAATATAGTTCCTTCCGCCGAAGAAGATCAAAGTCAATTGGGGGTATTGTGTTATAAATCAAACTCAAACTGCACAACTTGATGATTTTCCCCATGACATTCCTTCCGACGAAGTGCCCGATGTCGTTAATGGAGTTGGCTGCAAACATTTTGGCTTCTTCTCTTTGATATTTGTATCTGTACTGACCACTCTTCTCTATCTCATTCTCAACCACCTCACGAGCTGCCATCAATTCTTTGTTCTTCGCACCCCAGAAT
>CALBTS010000571.1 GCA_937968035.1 uncultured Methanomethylovorans sp. | reverse complement strand
GTCTTAACACTTTCTTCATCAAATGCCAGGGCTCTAGCTGTATCATCAAATACTCCGAAGTAATCGACAATTCGGCCGAAGGTCTTGTTCGGGAATAATCTGTTGGTACGACAGATTGCCTGCAGGAGGGTGTGATCCTTCAGGGATTTGTCAAGATACATTGTCTGAAGTATCGGAGAATCAAATCCCGTCAGAAGTCTGGCCGTTACAATTAAAAACTTCAGCGATGAATCAGGATCATTATACTTCTCAATGACTTTCTCCTGCTGATCTTTGTCAAGAGACCATTTCTGTTTAAACTCGAATTCATCATTGGCTGAGATGCTAATAACCACAACACTGGCTTCATAACCAATAAGTTTATCAAGTTCTTCCTTGTATTGAATACAGGCGTGTCTGTCAGGTGTGACAATCATTGCCTTAAGCCCTTCAGGTTCGACATGAGACCTGAAATGTTCAACTATATCAGCCACAATCTTACTTACCCGCTCAGGTGACTTCAGGAAGACTGACATCTTGGCCGCTTTTTGGCTCAACTTATTCCTATCAGATTCTGTCAGGTCGTTAGCAAGTTCCTTGAAGGCAATGTCCAAACCCTCTGTGTCAATATGGTAATCGGGTAGCCGTGGTTCAAAGTGCAGCGGTAGCGTTGCGTTGTCCCTTATACTCTCCTGGAATGTGTATCTGCTCAAATATCCACCTGTATCCTGTTCAGCTCCAAACGCCCAGAAGGTATTCCTGTCTGCCTTGTTGATCGGCGTCCCAGTGAGTCCAAAAAGGAATGAATTCGGTAATGCCGCTCTCATCTTTCTTCCCAGATCACCTTCCTGGGTTCTGTGAGCCTCATCAACCAATACAATGATGTTGTCTCTACTATTTATGTCAGGGTAGGCGTCCCTGAACTTATGTACCATTGTAATGACTATCTTTCTTGTATCCTGTTCAAGTAGTTTATGAAGCTCCTTGATACTGTCAGTGGTGACCATATTTGGTACCTCGGCAGTGTTGAAGGTAGCGGTGAGCTGGGTATCAAGGTCAACCCTGTCGACGACAATTAATATAGTTGGATTATTGAGATCCTCCTGTTTCCTCATTTTCTGAGCGGCAAAGAGCATCAATAATGATTTACCCGATCCCTGAAAGTGCCAGATTAAACCCTTTCTTATTTTACCATCCCTTACCCTCTGGACAATAGCGTTCGCTCCTTCGTACTGTTGGTACCGAGTAACAATTTTGACTTTCCGCTTCTTCCCGCTTGTCGCATATACCGTGAAGAACTGAAGTATATCAAGTAAGGTGGAAGGATGTAACAGGTGTTTAAGTTGACCTGCGACATCCTGTAAGCCCATCATGTGGCTTAATTCGTCTTTGCCATTCTCTATACGCCAAGGTGCCCAGTATTCCAATGGAGTTCTGACCGCTCCTATGAAGACCTCCTTACCCTCAGTTGAGAATGAAAAAACATTCGGAACAAATAATTGTGGGACAGAATTCTCATAGACCACATTGATATCATGTGCCCCATCAAACCAGCTCACGGCGGGTCTGACAGGTGTTTTTGCTTCTCCGACAACCAAAGGAATCCCATTAACAAACATTACGATGTCAGGAATCTTAATCTCTCTGGCTCGTATTTTAAACTGGTTCGTCAGTATGAAACTGTTATTCGATATATTATCAAAATCAATCAGATGGACTGGGACATGCTGGTTATTCTTGCCAAACGGGAGAGTGACTTCATTTCTGAGCCATCGGGAGAATTCCTCGTTTGCTCTGACAAGACCAACATTATTTACAGTGATGAGAATTGCCCTGAGTTTGTTAATTACTTCGTCAGCTCGCTCGGGATATGAAGAAATTGACGGGTTTAATTTACAGAGGGCTGCTTTAACCTCATTCTCAAGCATTACATTTGAAATATCCCGAACCAATAAATCAGGTTCAAGATATTTCCATCGTGGCTCTGTACCATAGGCAGGGGCATCCTCCCGTACTACACCTCCATGAATGGCATTCAGATTCACCCCTGTGAGGTGGTGAATAATGAAATTCTCGACGCTATTTTGTTCATTAAATGACATTATCCTAATATTTCATTTAACAGGTTCTGTTTTAATGTCCGTAAGGTTTTGTTTTGCTCTTTGCACTGCTTTGAAACTAATTGTATTTGATTGAGTACTTCAAATATCATACTCTGGGTCTTTAGATCTGGAAAAGGGAACTTAAACTCCCTCAGATCTTTCCATTTTGTTCTGGGAGATAATGAGCTTGCTGATGTTGTGACCGCATGTTGTATAAATGCTTCGGATGAAACATAAAATGGTAATAATCCAGTCAACATCACTTCCTCTTTTGCTCTAAAGACAAGGATATCTCCAGAACATATTCCATCAAAGTCAGCTACTGCAACTTTCTTTAAATATGATCTTCTTTTGCCGAAAAGAACATCTCCTTTATTAAAGCGTTTGGTAAATGTTGTCCCCGAAGAAATGTCTCCCCATTTTTCGATGGTAAAGTTTCCTGATTCGATATTTTCTAACCCT
>CALBTS010000570.1 GCA_937968035.1 uncultured Methanomethylovorans sp. | reverse complement strand
TCGGTTACTCTTTCGAGGATTCCGGTCACCTGTTGAGAAGAGCTACACTCAGAGCAGGGTTTTTTGAAAGACGGATGGTCCCTACCGGATTCTTTGTTATGAATGACTAATTTTCAATGAGGGCATTTCTTAGCATTTCTATATAGCAACCAGCCAACCCCCGGTTTCTCTGCATTATTAACATAATGTAACGGGTCCTGTACTGTAGCAATACTATATTATATTTTCGACAGTTTCCACTCTACCTACTCCTTAATCCCTTTGGGGTTTATCATAATCAAAGAACCTCCAGGCATTTTAATCCAGGTTTTTCCTAACCTGAAGTCCTGGTCTTAAAAAAAACAGACCCACCGGAAAAGGGAAAGCAATCCAATGGGTCTTAAAAAATCTTTATTTAAACTTTCACCTTTTAGTATATATCTGCGTGACAGAAAGATAATTTTGACAAAAATCAATAAAATGAGCTTGAGGCAGATCATGACATATGAATTGCCATCTAGATTCCGGTAAAGGAAACAACTCATTCTTCTTAGTGGATTTGTAATACAATTAGCCTATTTAATCTCCAAAAATAGTTTTTCAGTCAAATATTTTAATTTATTATATTGTTTTTAATAGGTTAATTTAAAAATATCTCTATCTTTGCAGAGTAAATTTTAATCATTATGGAGCAGAAAACATATCTCGCATTAATCAAACACATCACGAATGCACTTCAAAGAATTCATTCTGATTATAAAAAGACTGGCGTTATAGAAAGCTTAAAGTTCTACGATGGACAAAATATACTTACATATGGATACCTCCGTAAGCTAATTGAAATGGGTGTTCTAACAAATATTGGAAATAGTAAGAAGACCTCACGATATCAATGGACAGGCGGCGATAATCCAGATTATGAGGAGTTGGCAATAAGTGTAATTGACCATAAACTTCAAAAATCTGAAATGCCTGAGAAGAGTAATAAAATAAACCTTATCAGTGAAAAAGCACGAATTGATGCTATTATAAGCATCACCCTCAGGCTTCAAAAATTAGGTCTCTCCGAGAAGGAGATTAAAGAGGAGGTGCCTAAACTTCTGAACGCATTTTCAAATTAAATAAAGTGGTCTTTTTATAATCAAGCGAATTTTTATGCCCAGAAGTGAAATATATTAAAATCAAATAAAACCAATTACAAAATTAAAAAACAGAAGCTATGGAAAATACAAAATTTACAGAAGAATTAAACCTAAAGGCTGAAACAGATGGCTTTACAAGGTTGTGCAGTGAACTAATGAAGCCCGAGTCTACGTTTTGCTTGCATGTGGAGTTTAGGAAATCATTCATTCGTCAATTCAATTTTGAATCTATGATTGCCTGTGATTTAATCCCATGCATAGATATTGTTCACGATTACGGATTTATAAGGTTTACTCCTATATACCGCAACGGATTCACCAATTATGTCTGCTTTTCAGATTGCTGGGACAGTAGCGGATTTTATGAAACATGCTGGATCCTATATTGCGAAGCTCTTGAAATTATTAACAAAGCCAAAATTAAATTAGAAATCGCCCCTTCTCTCCTTTTAAGCGGGCATTTTGATCACGTATAAACAATTTAATCTACAATACAATGAAAAATAATAAAGAGAAAAACACAGCTATATCAGGTCTTCAGGCACTTGATACAATGGAAGAATTTATGAGTCATGCTGAAAACTTAGAATTAACAGTAATGGCAGCAGAATGGTTGGGAATGAACTTCTCGATTTCAATTATTAACAAAAAAGAAAGGACACCAGAGGAAACAATGTTGTTGATGGATGATTTACTCAATCATACGATCGGAGAACATAAAAACAAGGGACTTAGAAATAATATTCCAATTATTTATGAGTCTACCACTTACGATTATTGGGGAATGACGTGCCTACATTCATCAATATCAAGAGCGAAAAGACTTGCTGAAAAAATATTAGAAGCTACAAGTCCCAAATAATTATTGTCCAGGCCGTAGTAAAAAGGAGTAAACAATCCTTTGACTTTCTCGGTCAGGATTTTTCACAAATCAGCAAAAAATAAAATTATGTATACGTATTTAGGAGATAAAAATAAACCTGACCAGGTCAGCATAATTTCACAGGATGAGATCATCAGAAGAATTACCGGAGATGAGGAACTAAAAACTGAAGTTTCAGAAATCCGTCGCCTTACAAAAAGGTATGAGCAATCAAACGATCTTGCAGATCGAGATGAGAAAGAAGCATTAAAGACAAAATTACCGGCATTTGTACCAGCCGGGGAATTTTCTCGCCGCAAAACACACTCACTCACGAAATACTGGGGTAGAATTGTAATGGATATTGATCATATTAAAGATCCGGAACGTCTCAGGGCTATGATTAAATCAAACCATGAACCATCTGTGATTATGGCATTTCTGTCCCCATCAGGAACAGGACTCAAAGTGATTCACCAGCTTGAGTACCCTGATTTAAAATCCATAGAGGAAACCGTAGATTTTCATAAACAAGCATTCGTTACATTGATCAACCTGTATAAGAGCAAATACAAGGTCACAGAAATAGATCTGTCGGGGTCAGATTTATGCCGGTTATGTTATTACTCGTTTGATGATAAAGCATATTATAATCCTGATGCAAAAGGCTGGTCTTTTGCCTATAATCGGAAAAGTATTTCTACGGAGCCAAACCTGAATTCCAGAATTGAGGGTTATTATCTCCGGTTTAATAATGACGATGAGCGTTCAAGTTATAGGGTGGTCCAGAATATTATACAGTGGTGTGTCTCCGAGAATATATCTCTTCTGGAACACTATAACGACTGGATAAAGGTGATGTTTGTACTGAAGAACTCCTTTAGCGATTCCAATACCGGTTTAGAATTATTCCTGCAGTTAAGTTCAACTTCTTCAAAATTCAGGCAGGAAGAATGCATAAAGAAATGGCAGGGAACCACTGTTTTGGCCAGTAGTAATAAAGCAACTCTGGGAACTTTGATTTATATGGCCAGGCAAAATGGCTGGCGACCTCCAAAAAATCTTTATGTTGGCCCTAACTCAAAACTCAATTCACTTATTACGGCAATGGAGGAAAGTAATATCAGGCTTAAGTACAATGAGCTCACACATCAATTGTATTATTCCGAGTCCGCGGACTCGGAAGCTTGGGCCCTTGGTGATGATTACATGGCAGGCAAGATAAGTCTGGCCGTGCTGGGAAGTGCATTAAAGAAAGATGACCTTTTTTATTTCATTAACTATATCCCTCCCAAATACAATCCAGTTAAAGATTTCTTAAGTTCTTTACCAATCTGGGACGGACAGGATCGTTTCCCAGATCTGGTCAATACGCTAACCCTTAAGACCAGAAATGATGATAATATGGTAAAAACTCTGTTAAGGAAGTGGCTCATAGGAGTAATAAATGGCTTACATAACCGTCCTGAGAACTACGAGAATCAGGCAATATCACCAAATGAGAACCTGTTAATAATAATTGGCATGCAGGGAATTGGTAAAACCAGGTGGATGAGAAAGCTTGTTCCTGAAAAGTGGTATAATACCTTGTTTGCAGAAAAGTTAAGTTTCGATTTCTCAAACAAAGATGACGAATTGCTCACTTGTGAAAAGGCAATTATTGCTATGGATGAACTATCTCCTATTCTTCATGACAAAGCTTCGAATGAGCAACTTAAGGGATTTCTGAGCCAGAAAACATTTAATACCAGAGTCGCTTATGGCAGATTCAACTCTGTATTTTATAAAATTGCTTCCTTTATCGGGACCTCTAATCAAAGTGAAATTATAACTGATCCCACTGGCTCCAGGCGGTTCTGGCCTATTGAGATCGTTGCTGCAAATTATTGTCATTCAATCGATATGGAACAGCTCTGGGCACAGACCTACAAACTCTGGAAGGATGGAGAAAAACACTGGTTATCGGCCGAAGAGCAGGCAGAGCTAAGCCTGTATAACGTACGGTTTACCAAAATACATCCGTACGAAGAGTATATTAACCGGTTCATAACCAGAGGAAAAGATTGTTATACAGCTACCGAAATATGTGAATTCATAAATTCGGAGCTGGATAACAATGCTGTTAATGCAAGACAGCTGGGTGTTTATTTGAAAAAAGCCGGGTATGAGTCCGAATTAAAATGGAGAGAAAATAAAGCTGCCCGTCTCTATTCAAATATCCTACTGTTGCCGAAATCGACAAAAAAGGAATTTGAGGAGCTGAAGGAGAAAACCCGCATTACAGTCAAGAAGCTTCGGAAAAAGGACCTGGAAGAGCTGGATGATGAGGAAGGTCAAAGGTCTGCTGAGCTTTATCAGGTATAACATCATTACAGTATTTGCTGAAGTATATAATTTATGATAATAATGATCATGCGGTCAGATAAAAAATCAGTGTTTTTAAAATAGCGTTGTAATATTGTTATAGAACATATAAAATAAGGATTTGCGATGTTTATTGATGGTTGTAAGAGGATGTAAGGATGTAATTTTTTTTGTGTTTACTTTTTCGTGTGATTTTCTTTATACATGTTTTGGAAAGCCTGCCTGAACCAGATTTCGGCAGGCTTCCTTTTTGGTACATCAAAAAATCATGCAGAGCTATTCTGAGGCGTTCAGGGCAAGCATATTTATCATGATGATAATTTATCTTTCCTATGTCCGAAAGTGCTTCCAAGGGCCTCAGAATGCTGGTCTGAGGCATTAAAAAAGTCCGCAGGATCATGACGGACTTTCAGGTATTACAAAAGTCATTTACTCAGTTGACTTTTTTCTGATCGGCGGTGTGGGTAACTCCTTTTGCAGCTCAGCAAGTTCCTTCTTAAGCTCGGCGATCTTTTTCTCAACGGCATCTCCTACCGGCAGCCCTATCGCTTTCATTGATTCGACAGTTCTTTCCACCTTACGTAATTCGGCCTTCTTGCCATTAAGCTCACGCTTCATCTGAGACACTACACCCCGGTTTACAATCGTTAATACTCTCTGAATAGTCTCGGTGTCCGGTTTGGATGAAGTCCATTCCTCAATTGTTTTAAACATTTTTGCTTTCATAATGTGTTTATTTAGTTTAACATAAACCAGCTGCCAAAATTCAGCCCCGGTTACAGATCATATAATTTTTCAGCCCATTCCTTCTTTGTGCTGAAGTCAAATGAGGCCAGATAGCTTTCAGTGGTACGTATATCTGAATGACCAAGACTCTCGGAAATGAATTCGAGTGATGCCCCGTTTCTTTTCATAACAGTTGCAAAGCTGTGCCTGGCTGTGTAGGTTGTGACAGGTTTGTTGATCCCTGCTTTTTCTGCTATCGCTTTCATGCCCGCATTTATATCAGAATAAAAGTCATGAATCCGGCCATGCATCTGTTCGGGACTCAAACCTGGTTTAAGAATTTTAAATACATAGTTGTAAGGCCTTGAAGGATCATTCCCCCATTTCTTAATGATTTGCTTTACAGGCGCAGTCAATGGAACCACAACAGGCCTCTGCTGTTTCCTGGTAGAGCTTGTTTTTGAACGGATGAAAGTAATTGTCTCTGTATCTATATCCTTAAATTTCAGGTTGGCAATGTCCTTTGTGTTTATGCCGTTGCACAGGTAGCTGAACAACCACATATCCCTGGCCCATTCTTCCGTGGTACCTGGCTCAGGTTTATATTCCCTGATTCGTCTGATCTCGTCCTTGTCAAGTGCCTTTTTGACATTCCTGCATGTAGGTATTTCATACTTACCTTTTCCAAAGGGATATTGATCTCTTGTTACTATCCCGTCTTTTATAGCCTTATTAAATACGGCACGGAGACATCTCAGATACATGCCGATAGTTGATGGGCTGTTATTCCGTGACATATGTCTTTCATATGACTGAAGCCATTCAACGGTAAGATCATTAAATGTGAAATTCTGTCTCCTGTTAAATGCCTTAAACGAATTCAGACTGCACTCCGCCATACCTTTTGAACTGATCCTCGCAGTATCCTTTGCCCTGTCTATCTCAGCCTGAAGGTATCTGTAAACATTATTCTGATCTGATCTCGGTCTGAAAAGCCGGGCTTCAAACTGAGTAAATGAGAAGGGATCAAGGCTGTTAATTATATCACTGGCCTTGCCTTCAATATCGAGCAGCTTAATTCTCAGCTCATGAAGGTCACCTCTTGCCTGACCGCTGAAAATTCTTACGAATTCTTCTTCATGTGCAGAGTAAGGAAGCGTGTAGTATTTCGGCCTCCTGTTATAAATTATTCTTAGTTGGACTGGCCTCCTGCCATCAATTTTGCTTTTCCTGCTGCTGTGAGCAAGAACGATCTTTGCCGTTGCCTTATACCTGTTGATCATACAATATACCTCTCCCATAATTTTATTATTGTATGAAGCACCAGGGCCGCGGTTGTCGTTTTCCGAAAATATTTTTTCAGATGATAAACAAAAGGACAAACATTTCCGGTGAATAACGGCAAAAGCCGGAAAAGTATCGGAACCGATAGCCATTGATTACCAACCATATGGAGAATAATGGTTAGTTCTGGCAGATAATGACTACCGTAAAAATATTACTCATAATCAGGGGGTCGCTGGTTCGATCCCAGCTGGGCCCACAACCAGGCAGC
>CALBTS010000569.1 GCA_937968035.1 uncultured Methanomethylovorans sp. | reverse complement strand
TCTAGTTTATTTGTCTAGTTGAAGACGGCATACGAGGTCTTATGCGGGTACTGGAGTTCAGTCGTGTGCTTTGCCGATCTCGGCCTAATGTCTTATGAAACATTCAGTATTTTGGACCAATCAAGAAAATTATTCACTATCAGAAATACAATCCAAACTCCAACGAAAATAATCGCCAAAATAGCATAGGTCGTACTAACATAAACACGTGCAAGTCTATAATCTCCTATTGTCTTCGCCTCAGCAAATTTGTTCCTCAATCCTTGTGTTAGACCAACATCAAAGAACACGAACCACCCTACAATTGAACTCATTGTCAGCCATACACCATATGTTGATGAATCAACATAATTTAGTGTAATAGGAAGGGTAAGGAAACTTATCGCGATGCTTGCACCTTTGATAACCAGCGAACTAACAATATTCTTTTTCGCTCTGACACTCCTCTCATGACCTTTTGTAATAAATCTGAGAAAAAATTGAGCTGGTTCAGAATTGAGAAAATTCATATAGTATAAATAGGATATTTATTAACTAACTGCGAAAATGATCGATTCGTGTACACGTTAATAAATTTTATGCTTAATTTGACCAGGTAAATATTAGGTGACTTTTGTGTAACAAAAATCGTCATTCGTCGTAAAAAAAGTTACGTTAGTCAAATTTATAATCGCATTCGTCATTCGATAAAGTTCTTATGAAGACCACTTTTTCTCTCATTTTTCTGGCAATAAGCACCTTAGTTACAGCTACTGACTATTATGTAAAAAACGGAGGCAGTGACCTGAACCAGGGAACCTCCGACGCTACAGCCTGGGCTACTATCTCCAAAGTAAACTCAGTTTTCACCTCTCTGCAACCTGGTGACAGGATCCTTTTTAAAAGAGGTGATACCTTCTTTGGTACTTTAAACATTACCAGATCCGGAGCTGCTGGCTCACCCATTACCTTATCAGCCTACGGTACAGGTGAAAAACCGGTCATTACAGGATTCACAACAATAAACTCCTGGACATCTGAAGGAAACGGCATTTATTCAGCTATGGTAGATTCAGAGGCTCTGACCAATATGGTAATAATTGATGGAGTGCAATATGCCATGGGCAGATGGCCTGACAATGAATATAATATCTTCGAATCCGCTTCATCAAATGTCTCAATTACTGACAATGAATTGCCTGCAACAACAGACTGGACGGGGGCAGAAGTAGTTATCAGGAAGAATGACTGGACTCTTGACAGATGCAAAATAACTGACCACACTGGCACAAAACTAACCTATATATCATTAGCAACTGTTCAGGATGCAGTCCCGGGACATGGATATTTCATCCAAAATGATATAAAAACTCTCTCCAAATATGGTGAATGGTATCATGATCATGCTGCCAAAAAGATCTATATTTATTTCGGTACAACATCCCCTTCCGGGAAAACGGTCAAAGTTGCGTCACTCAATAATCTGATCTATACATCAGAGTATGATTATATAACCATTGACGGACTTCACATTACTGGTTCAATCTCAAACCTGATTACTTGTCTTAATTATATCAGTAACTATTGGACAATTAAGAATTCCACCCTCGATTTTGCCGGACAGGATGGAGTGCATTATCTTGGTTATAGCGGGAGCATCAGTAATAACAGTATTTCTCACTGTAACCAGATGGGAATAAGAGCTGTGGGGAAAAACGAGACTATCACGTCCAATATTATCAGAAACATTGGGGTGATCCCGGGTCAGGCTTTTAATGGCGCCAACACCTCAGGTATAGTAGTTACTAATGATAATTGTGTTATCAAGTACAATACAATAGAAAATATAGGGTACTGCGGCATTGGACTATCTTCAACAACTGATATTATTACGATCCAGAACAACTATATAAACAATGTATTGCTAACGATGAATGATGGAGCTGGAATTTACATTGTTGCTGAAGGTGTTTCCAGAAGAATAGACGGAAATATAATAATGAATGTAATCGGTAACACCAGCGGGACACCCTATCCAGGCAGACATATTGCCCGGGGCATCTATCTTGATGTTAACACCACCAAAGCAATCATTACGAACAATACAGTGGCCAATTGCTCTGAGGCCGGATATATGATTCATCGTTCTCATGATAACACCCTCGAAAACAATACTGCTTTCAATAATG
>CALBTS010000568.1 GCA_937968035.1 uncultured Methanomethylovorans sp. | reverse complement strand
CCGAATCATTCAGAGCGTTCAGAACCAATCTCGACTTTTATGTGAGAGGTGATCAGAAAAAAGTCATTCTGGTTACTTCGTGTATTGAACATGACGGAAAGTCGTTCGTATCACTCAATCTTGCGATGAGTTACGCACAACTTGGCCGTAAAACAATTCTGGTAGATGTGGATCTCAGAAAAACAAAGAGTTACTTCAGAGAAAATGACGGGGCAAGGGAGGGATTAAGCTCATACATGATAGATAAGGTGAAACTTGATGATATTATCTTACACTCACCGAATGAAAAGCTTGACTATATCCCATCGGGAATTCTGCCCCCCAATCCGGTCGAATTGCTTGCTCTTTAACAAACAAAGAATCTCGTAGCAAACCTTAAGGACAAATATGAAATTATTGTTCTCGACAGTCCTCCTCTTGCACAGGTGACGGACACATATTTATTAATGGATCTGGCTGATCTGAAAGTTATTATTACCAGGCAGAGCTACACAATGAAGAATGTCTTTTCATTGGTTATGAAAGACCTGATTCAGAAGAATATCGGACAGGTCTGCGTTGTGCTGAATGATAACAAGATCTATCGGGATCAATACGGCTATGGTTACGGGTATTACAGTAAAGAGTCAAAAAGGAAATGGAAGACAATGGAAAAGAAAGCAATTCGAAACTCCTCCAGGTCAGAAGGTTCAGACATCAAAAATCATTCCTGACAATCGGATGAAACTAGACTCATTTTAAGTTTTTCATATTGCTGCGGTTTAAACACCTGGCCAGAAAACAACGCATGCCTGCAGGCATTAAAATCGGTCAAGTCTGATGACCTGGCTGACAATTGATAATCAATAACAGATTTACTTAGTCAGGCATTCAATGTGACTGACGAGGCGAAGCTGTAAATGGATTATGAAAACTCCAAAAAAATAGGTGATTATAAAAATTCAAACTAGTAACTGGATATTTTTTTTTAAAATGCCACTTGTCACGCTATCCTGAGATTAATATGAATCAAAAAACTCAGACTCTGAGAAATTTAGCCTGTAATCTCATAAGCCTAGTCGTCAACATAGGCTTAGGACTTTTTTACACGCCATATCTGGTTAAAAGCCTGGGCATAATGGCATACGGTATAGTCCCCCTTGCACTTGTTATCAATCAATATATCAACGTTGTTACCGGATCGCTAACTGGTTCCCTGACGCGTTTCTATTCTGTTGCTTACCAGAAAAAAAACTACAAAGAGGCTTCAAGGTATATCAGCAGTTCTTTTGTCGCCATTTCTGCTATAACAATTGCGCTGGTTCCGGTATTCACATTACGGGTACAAAAGATAGACAAAGTGTTCAATATCCCTTTGGAGTATACGGCTGAGGC
>CALBTS010000567.1 GCA_937968035.1 uncultured Methanomethylovorans sp. | reverse complement strand
GCTTGCTTTCCTGCTCCAGCGTCTGGACTTTCACGCTGTCCGTAATATCAGTGGTACAGTACACTCTGCCTATGATCTTTTCTTTATGGATAATGGAACCAACGTACCAATCATAGATATTTCCATTTTTGATATTAAGGGTTATACGGTCTTTATTCGAAGCATTTTGGAGTTGTTCAAGCCTTACGTTGTTTTCTTCTGAGTCCTTTGTTCTTGAAACGATATGCTCCAGCACTTCTGTAACATCATTTTTTGACATTAGAGCTACATTTATTTCCCACATATCAATGAATTTGCTGTTCATCATCATCCTTGAGTTCATGTCCACTACCATAATTCCGGCATCAATGGATTCGAGACTTGCTTCGAGGAGGTCCAGGGTCTTAATGACCTTTTCTTTCTCTTCAAGACTGCCAAGCATTTGGTTGATATTATCTGCAAGGTGGTGCAGTTCATCATTACCGTCCATTTGTACGCGGGAAGAGAGCGAACCTTTTTCAGTGATCTCAGTGAGATTAGTGCTAAGCAAGAACAGTCGTGATAATACTGTTTTTTCAAGCGATGCAGTTAGAACAATACCAAAGATAAATCCAATAGCAAGGATAGCATAGAATACATATTCTATGGTGGATCGACCCTGTTGATAGATATCTCTTGGCATTTCAACATCTAAGAACAGTATGGGCTTTCCATTAATATCTTGCAATATGGTTGTACCTACAATAGTTGTTTCAGTGATATGGTCCAGATAGAAGTTATTATCTTCTAAATCAGATGGCGACACAACTGGAGATGATACCTCGTCACCTTGATCGAACATTTCTATATCCATTGATAACCTGGTTGTCTCTTCAAGTTCTTCGATCAATGCGGCATCCAGATACCTTGCAAACATGATCGTTCCGGCAGATTCTCCTCCGAGGGTTTTCGTAATTGGGTATGAGGCAATAAGTAATGGTCCCTCGGGTGAATTGATTATGCCAGATATTTCCTGATTTTCACTAGAAGTGAATAGAATGTCATTTGCAGCGATATGTTCAAGCATTGCAGATGAAATGTTTTTTTCTTCAATACTTTCAAGATCCACTCCAACAGCATAGTAAATACTCCTTGATGAATTATAGAACAGGATCATGTTAGTTTCAAGGTTGGCTACAATGGATGGGGACAGAGTTTCACTAATGTAGTCTTCATTTTCACCTTGAACAAAATAGAAAGTATCATCCCATGCCCCATAATCACATGTCATAATGGTTAAGGAATTTACTTTTGTTCCCAATGCTCCCGATGCTCTTGCAACATTCTGAGCCACCTCTTTTTCTTCGAGCTTTTCATAACTGCTTCCCATTATTTGTTCGGTAGCTACTATTAATAAAGCAAACAGAAAAATGAAGGTTATTCCAAGGATAGCCAGGGTTTTATTCCTTATTCTCATATCTCATACCCTCTGTTGTTGCAAAAAAGCATTTACTTTTTCCATGAACCCGAACACATCTATGGGTTTTGAAATATAGCCAATGCAACCTGCATCAATGAATTTCTGTTCGTCTCCCTGCATGGCATGGGCTGTCAAGGCTACAACAGGCATTTGTTGCAAGGCTGGATTTTCTCTCATCTTTTTCAGGACACCCAATCCATCTATTCCAGGCAACTGGATGTCCAGTAATAAGAGGTCAAATATAGTATTCTTGACCCTTTCCAACGCCTCTGTTCCATCTACAGCTTGTGTGACCTCCATTCCATTTGATTGAAGAAGAAATGTAACCAGTTCCATATTCATGGGATTATCTTCAACTACTAAGATTCTTGTCATGGGTATCATCAAAAATAAATTTGCTTTTATTTCATAAATTGTATTTAATTAAATATATACTAATCAGGTATTTAAGTTCTATGTAGTTTATAATCACCAGAGGAGTTTTCATTATGCTCCTTAAGAATAACACCTTCCATGCATATTTTGGCATTCATCGTGTGAGATAATGCCGGAGCTTATTTACTTTTTTTTGAATATTTGATTTATCATACGTTTTATTTGCCAACCATTAACTAATATTTAAAAATTATTAAGTCAAATAAGAATATAATTATACTTTATTTCTATTTTACTTTTTGGAAAAAATTAGTTTTAAAGTATAATCTGTAAAAAATTTAGTCTATGATTTGATATCGATAATCTAAATAATTTATAAACTGCATAATTTAATATAATTATATTTATAATATTTAGATGGGTACATCATAATTGTGTATCTTCGATGATAACTTGAATTTGTCGAAAGGGTGATGTTGATGAATAGGGTTCCCACAGGAATAGAGAGTCTGGATAAGAAAATAGGTGGAGGGTATCCGCCAGGTAAAGGAGTACTTATTACAGGTGCTCCGGGTGCAGGTAAAACCATTTTTGGACTGCATCTGATGCACTATTCATGTGTCCAGGGTAAAAGATGCGTGCTCATAGCCACAGAGGAATCTCCTGAGGACCTACTGGAGCAAGCAGCAATGTTCGGTATGGAACTCGGGCCTTTCATTGAGAATGGCATGCTTTCCATAAAGCAGGTATTAGAGATAAGGGCAGGGGCTGTGGCACGGGCGGCCCATCTTATAGATGGGTTCAGTAATACTGAAATAGACCTTATCGATGAATGTCATTTGGATAGGTCTTTCAGACATGACAAAATAGGTTTTAACATAGATGAAATGGATATTATAGACATCATCAAACTTGTCCCCGATGGTACTGATGTTTTGGTGGTTGATAATCTGGGAGTGCTTGCTTTTGGCCTGGATATAAAGCAATTCAGAGATAAATTTGACACTCTTAATCGTGTATTGAACGAAAGAATGGTAACTACAGTTTATGTAATGGACGATGCAGCCTACCAGTTAACACACCAGATCGCAGATTATTCTACCCATGGAGCCATAAAGTTGTTCGTAAAAGAGAATCCATATACCGGAAAAATGGAACGTTACATAAGCATCCCAAAGATGCGCAGCACTAAGATCTCTTTAGATCTTACGCTCTTTGATATTACTGATTCAGGAATTCAACTTCAGAAAGGTAAAAATGTTGAGATCCCAGGATAATATGAATATGCTCTGAACATGACCCGATGATGCACACTGCTAAAGATGCAGGAAAAATCACTGCAATTGTATAGAATACATCATTCACCTTATTAATAGCCATTCTTATCAATCTAATAGCATCAAACTATCAAAGGTCATATTATCTGCGCATTATAGAAAATCCAACAAAAAATTTTAATAGAAATATAATTATCCATATATAATAGCTATCGTTTAGAAGAAACCAACATATTTCAAACAAACAGGTAAA
>CALBTS010000566.1 GCA_937968035.1 uncultured Methanomethylovorans sp. | reverse complement strand
CACCGAGATCTACACTCTTTCCCTACACGACGCTCTTCCGATCTCTTTTTTCTTTAAACCAAATTGTATCGCCGTCCTGTTCAATGTAGTAATTATCAAAAAGATGGTCTTTCAAATAATAATTAAAACGTTCATATTCATTAAGAACTGACCTGAAGTGAGCAGAAACAGTAATATCAGGCTGATTATACTGGTCATTAACAAGCGGAATCATTTTTTTTGTAATAAAAAAAATTGTATCTCTATTTGAAGGTTGAGTATACTTAACCTTTCCTCTACCTGATTGATAAAAGTTTCTATTATATGCTGTCGTCCTTGGGATACTGTCAAACTTAATATAACCGTTAATTCTTGGCACTGTTGAAGTATCGCTCAATGGCAAATTTACATATCTTAAACGTATGCCGAGTACAACTTCATCGGTAGTATCAACATCCATGGAATCAATTCGTCTGAGATTAACCGTAAGATAAAGCCGGTCGCCGTTTGTCTCTACTAATGGCATTATTCCAGGCCTATTTGGATCATTAAAAATATCATCATAAAAAGTATTCAATGAATAAGGAGGGTGATACTGATTTGTATGTTTAAAAGTATTTGATACCCAAGGATCGGCTAAAGCCAAAATACTTGATTGCCCGTTTAGGTCGGCTGGTTCTAAAAGTAACCTGCTATAGTTATCATCTTCTGGATTATCTGGAATAGTCCCCCTGATATGTTTAAAACCAAAAATAGGCCTTGTTTCGTCTCCCACCCTCTCGTGAAATACCCAAGGAGTCAAGCTGTCTATTTTTAGAGTAGGTTCATACCTGATACACATTGAGTAAAGCGGTTTATAACCTGACCAGTGGTGTCCTATACGAGGTATATTAAGTATTAGCCACGATGAATCAGCTATTTGGTCTAGTTCCGGGTCAAGAAATCTTAACGCACCAGTGCCGCTTGGCACTTCACTATTTACGTGCATAACCCTAAATCCGAATTTTTCCGAAATAGTTTTAGAACCGTCCCAATGAAAATTAAATGTGAAATTGCGAGGATTAAACAGGCTATCGTTGCCGTCTAAATATCGCCACCCCTGATAATAATACATTCGTTGGTAAGGTTCATAATCTTGGGCCACTGCTTTTACTGTGAAAAGCAGAAAAACGAAAAGCAATATTTTACGCATCTCAATTTTCCTTTATAAGTTTATAAAACTCATTTTGATTAATTGAGATATAATAGACTCCTGCGGCTAAGTTTGTGCAGTTAACGTTAATCGTGTTTTCACCGGCTTCAAGAAATCCATTGAATATCTGTTGCACAAAAATTCCAGTAGAATTGTATAATTCAATATCAAACTCTGCAGGAGCTTGAACTTGAAAAGTTAGTAAAGCAAAATTACTGACAGGATTTGGGTATATAGTCCCTGATAAGTGTTGTTCAAATTCCTGGACATCTGTTATAAAAGGATTTGTTCTTACAAGCATTAAATCACTAGAAGCTCCAGTTAATATTAAATTATTATTATTTGAAAAAGCAGAATACTTTGAGACAACAAATTTATATTTTAAGTACTTGTATTTTATTTGTTTAGTTGCTAAATCCCAAATGTGGAGCCTATTTGTTTCATCATCAAAACCCCCTCCAGTGGCTAGATATGAAGAAGTTTTATCAAAAGCAAAAGATGACAATTCATTATAACCTTCGGCATGCTTGAATGAACCGTAATATTCCTTCTCAGGAAATTTATATAAATTAACAGACAAAACAGTAAGAACTGCAAGATATTTACTGTCTGGGCTCCAGCCAATATCATCTATATCTGGCTTTATATGTTGTTGGAGGGTATCAATCGGCTGTTTGGTGTTGTAATTAAATAAAACCACTTTTAGGTTATTGCCAATTGGAGTATAAGTAAATAATGCAAAATAATTTTTGTCAGGCGATATTTTGCATTTCCATGCTTCTGCTTTTATAGTCATTTCGTCAATAGATAACATATTTTGCGGATTATAAAAGATAACATTATTTTCTTGTTTCTTCCAAGTACTGTCTCCGCCAAAATATTTAAAAAATGAAGCCATTATTACAGAACCATCGTTTGACATCGATAAATCTGTTAAAATGTAATTGTCTCCTCTTGGTTGTAGAGTGCCAACTATCTGATAAGTCTGGGCATCAAGTTTTAACAAACTGTCTGTAAAGATAAATCTCCCGTCCGGTGATTCAAACAAGAAAAATCCCTTGCCCTCTACTTCTCTAATAAGACTGCCACTCAATGGCTCGTATATTAACACCGCTCTGTCAGTGTTCACGTAAAGTTTGCTATCGTCTTTAGAGAAAAGCGCTGATCTGGCATAGTCTGGCCATATTTCCTTTTTCCAAACAGTATCGTTTTCAGGCGAGACCTGAGCTAATACTGCCAAAGGCAGTAGAAACAGAATTAAAAAAGATATTTTGGTCTTCATAAGAATCCTTAAAATTTATTGCCAATGTTAATTAAATCTTTTTAAATCAGTTCTACCTAAAGCTTCTGTCATTTATTAAATCGGACTCCATATCTCAGGTTAAAATACATTAAAAATGACACATAAACAAGAAAAATGATTCAATTTATTACTTTTCCTTCTGAAGAAAGCTGTACCATAGCTTAGTTTGATTCGAAAGATTTTACTTGTGAAAACATTGGAATTTTAATTTCCGTACTGTCCCCCGATTTAATATCTACTTTAATCGTAGTATCGAATACCAAATCCTTAAAAACTCCGTCGGCATTCTCTAAGTAAATGCTAACCCGTGTTTTATTATCCATTGTGTGCATCGTACCTTTATTCTTCAGCAAAATCCCGATTTTACCTGTTTCGCCAATCATCTGGTAAACTGCGTCGCTGAATCTGCCTGTATCGGCCTTAGGAGTCGATGGTTCCGTGAAACGCACGGCTGCAACATCGTTAAGCAAGCCCTGCGCATAAACTTGCGAGAATGCTAAAGATATTAATATAATAAGTAAAAGTTGTTTCATTATGAGGTCTCACTTATTTTACAATTATTATTTTCCCAGCATAGCATGATTTGTTATGTTCGAATAAATACAAGTAAATACCGGGAGTAAATTTATGACTGATATTATACTCAAAATCTCCGGAATCCTGGTTTTCATTCACAATATCTACCTCAGGCGAGCCAAGCAAATTATATATTTTCAGCGATACATTGCCGGGGGCCTCTAAGTGATATTTCACATCAATAACATCGCCTTCTGCATTTGACCTGATTATTAAATTATTAATACCACTTTCATCTATTACACCTGAGATCGGAAGAGCACACGTCTGAACTCCAGTCACCGAATACGATC
>CALBTS010000565.1 GCA_937968035.1 uncultured Methanomethylovorans sp. | reverse complement strand
GCGACCAACGAGATCTACACTCTTTCCCTACACGACGCTCTTCCGATCTAAATAGTCGGGATACGTTCAAGTCCAAGAGGTAAGAATAGTAATACATTGAAGTTATTGAATGCTGCTCTGGCCGGAGCTGCAGATGCCGGCGCCGATATTGAGTCTATTGATATTACAAAACTTAATATCAAATATTGCATTGCATGTGATGCCTGCCATAAGAAAGGTGGATGCCCGATAAAAGATGATTTCAATACCGTAATGGAAAAGCTGCTGGCTGCAGATGGCATAATCTTAAGCAGCCCTAATTACATAACAAATATTACAGCTCAGCTCAAGACACTATTCGACAGAAGTCCGCTTATTGTTCATGAACAGCTCTTTGAAGGGAAATACGGTTTTTCATTGACAACAGCAGGTAAAGGTGACGTCGATTTTGTTCTTAAGATTATGAGTGACTATATAGTAATTTGCGGAGGCAAGACAGTTGGAGGAGTCGGATGTGCAATGTCACAGGGCCCTTCAGCATTAGAAGCAGCTATTGAAAACTCGCATGAAATGGGAAAAGACCTTGTTAAAGCCATAACAGAAAAGCGACAATATCCTGAACAGGACGCCGTACATGAGGTGTGGAAAGAAGGATTCAAGTATGCCATCTTTAACAATAAAGATCACTGGACACATAACTACGATTATTGGGTGGAAAAAGGCTGGATCTAAAAATAACCTTTTTTGAAGGTGAGCATATAGCATCAACAACTCTACTAAATGTAAAGACGCTCATGACGGCTTTTTGTTTTAACTTACAACAGATGAAGACACTCAAAATGAAGGAATTTTCTAGGATAACTTCCACTATCCTGAAAATAAGGAAAAATGGGCTTTGTAGAAATCCAACTTGAGCAAAGTCGCCAATCAATATTCCACTCATCTAAAAGAGAAACGCAAAGGTGCAAGGCCGCCAAGATGCAAGGATACCATTCTTTGTGCCTTTGCGTCTTCGCGTCCTTGCGTTGATTATAAGGTAGGAGTTCTACAGAGCCGAAAAATGAACGAAAAGATGTCAAACCTGGAATAAACAGAATAATTTCGCTTCAAGTTTACGATACTTTAAAAAACAGGGGTTTTATCAGAATCATTTATTTGATAAAAATAAAATATAAAGTAGCATTTCTATAGAGCCAGAAATGATATTCTCCTTAAATATGTGTAACAATTCCTTCGTCTTAGCAGACTTTTAGCTGCTGATAATATTTTTGATCAGTGATATACATGGTGAAAAAAATAACTGAGTCGGGGCAGTCTGCTGAAAACAGACTTTCCTCTTCCGAAGTTCCGGGGATATGTAAAACTCCAGATTCATCTGCACAAAAAACTGAAAAACAAATTGTGCTTATGATTGCCATACTTGCCGGATTCATCACTCCATTTGATGGTTCGGCTGTGAATATTGCACTTCCTACGCTCGGAGTGGAATTTCGCATGGATGCTATCTCTCTCTCGTGGGTTGCAACTGCATATCTCCTTTCTTCAGCAGTCTTCCTTGTTCCATTCGGAAAAATAGCCGATATTTACGGAAGAAAAAAGATTTTTCTATATGGCATAACGATCTTCAGCCTCGCTTCCCTTGCTATGACCATGGTTCCTTCCACAGGGATGCTGATCGCGATCAGGGTCATTCAGGGTCTTGGAAGCGCCATGATCTTCGGGACAGGGGTTGCCATAGTTACTTCCGTGTATCCTCCGGGAGAGCGCGGAAAAGCCCTGGGCATCTATATCACTGCAGTTTACGTAGGACTTTCCACCGGTCCTTTCCTTGGTGGTATCATGACGCAGCATCTTGGATGGAGGAGCATTTTCTTTGTAAATGTCCCTATAGGTCTTGCGGCGATCCTTCTCATCCTCTGGAAACTTAAAG
>CALBTS010000564.1 GCA_937968035.1 uncultured Methanomethylovorans sp. | reverse complement strand
ACTACTCATATACAGGTGAATATATGTCATTGAACTTAAGGACACATTATACGTCCCAGATAGACCCGGCAGCTATGAATGGTGCGGAAGTGACACTGGCTGGCTGGGTGTACGAAGTAAGAGACCTTGGAGGCATTTGTTTTGTCGTACTGCGTGACCGCGAAGGTCGTGCACAGGTGACCCTGGTCAAAAAGAGAACGGACCCTGAACTTCTTGAAACTGCAAGAAAGCTTGTGAGAGAATCCGTGATCACTGTCACTGCCACGGTCAAAGCCGAAGCAAAAGCCCCGGGAGGATATGAGCTCATACCAAAAGAGATAATGCTGCTCAACGAAGCAGACTCCCCTCTGCCCATGGACACTACCGGAAAAGTGGAAGCAGAGCTGGACACACGCCTGGACTCGAGGTTCATGGACCTCCGAAGGGACAGGTCCACTGCCATCTTCAAGATACGCCATGAGACCTTGCAAGCGGTCCGAAAATATCTTAGCGACAATGGATTCATCGATGTGACAAGCCCAAAGGTCGTGGCAACTGCCACTGAAGGTGGAACATCGCTTTTTCCCATAACATACTTTGACAGAGAGGCTTTCCTTAACCAGAGCCCTCAGCTTTTCAAGCAGATCCTCATGTCAGGAGGGCTTGACAGGGTCTTTGAGATAGGCCCCATATTCAGGGCCGAGGAACATGATACCAGGAAACATCTCAATGAGGCCACTTCTATCGATATAGAGGCAAGCTTCTGTGACCATTTCGATGTCATGGCGATCCTTGAGAACATGATAGCATATGTTTATGCTCATGTAAAAGAGAACGCAGCAAGGTCACTTGAAGTGCTTGGCATAGACCTGCAGGTTCCTGCAGTGCCATTCCCGAAGATCACCTACGATGAAGCACTGGAAATAGTGAATGCACATGGTGAAGAGTCCCTTAAATGGGGAGACGACCTGAGCACCCTTTCCGAACATACAATCGGCGCACATGTGTTCAAAGAAATGGGCGTGTCCCACTATTTCATTATCGACTGGCCCACTGAGATCAAGCCGTTCTATGCAATGCCATACGAGGACAGGCCGGAGTTCAGCAAGTCCTTCGACATGATGCACAGGACCATGGAGCTGTCATCCGGTGCACAGCGTATACACATCCATGATATGCTAAAGAACAGGATCGAGTCCCAGGGATTGGACCCGGAAGGCTTTGATTTCTATCTGAAGGCGTTCAGATATGGAATGCCTCCGCACGCAGGATGGGGTGTAGGCTGTGAACGTCTTGTAATGACAATGCTGGGTGTTGAGAATATACGTGACGTAGTACTGTTCCCAAGGGACAGGCGCAGATTATCCCCATGAGGTGAGTGATAACATGCAGGAAAGGAACGCTACATCTGGAAGTACAGGTAAACAGGCAGCTGGAGAAGCTGCTGCCTGGCTTGTGGAAGACGGCAGCGTGATAGGTCTTGGTACAGGCTCTACCACTGCCTTTGCAATTAAAGCAATAGGTAGAAGAGTTGACGAGGGGCTCGACGTGCTGGCTGTTGTCACATCATACCAGTCTGAAATGCTGGCCATTGAAGCAGGCATACCCCTTACAACACTGGCCGAACACCCTGAACTTGATATCGCCATCGATGGAGCTGATCAGGTAGATACGGATCTGAATGTCATCAAAGGAGGGGGGGCTGCGCACACAAGAGAAAAGGTCGTTGCATTCTCCTCTGATCAATTCGTGGTAGTGGTCGATGATTCGAAAATGAAGGAACAACTTGACCATTTCGTACCAATAGAAGTGCTGCCTTACGCGAAGGAACTGGTCATGAGATGCGTGCGTGAACTGGGCGGAGAGCCACAACTGCGCCTGGCGTCACGAAAAGACGGACCTGTGATCACTGATAACGGGAACTTCGTTATAGATGCAGCATTTGGAACTATAGATAATGTGGAAGCTCTGTCCATTTCCTTATCAATGTGTCCCGGAGTGGTTGAGCATGGTATTTTCACCGATGTGACAGATATGGTGTTCATCGGGAATAAGGATGGATCCGTAAAAAGGCTGGATACCCTTAGATAAAAAGGGTATCATTTATTCACATCAAGAGGGCAGGCACACATTTCTATAAGCGCTTCTTCGCCGGTGTGTGAACCACGGGCTATAAGGATATCGCCAGCCTGCACCTGCGTGTTCTTTTTAGGACTGTACAGCCATTTTTCACCTCTTTTTATAGCCATGACATAGACCCCTGTCTCGGTCTCAAGTTTGAGCTGGCCGAAGGTCTTTCCCACAATGGGCGAGCAGCTTTCCACAGTCAGGCGTGTTATCACTTCATCTGATTGACGTACAGCTATAGTTACAACCGGATGCAGTTCTATATCCCTTAGTACAATGTCAGCTATAGCATATGCTGCATCTGAGATGGACTCGGAGGCATTGGCAAGGTGTAAAAGTCCACGCAGCTGATTGACATCGGAAACATGCTTGGCGGTCTCCAGGACCCAATGCTGCAGTTCGTGCTTCATGCAATCCATCTTATATTCTATGGCCTTGACCTCTTCGGCAATATCCTCATTATTGAAGAGCAATGCGGAATATGCAAGACCTACAGACATTTCTGCCATATCCTTCATATCCACAATGATATCTACCGCCTTTTCAAGGTCCTGCAACATTTTTTCATGTTTCACTTCTTTTGGAATGTACTTCTCATTGGTCACAAGCTCTGCGAAAAGTAAAACACCTTCATCATGCCCTCTTGCAAACAGCACATCATCGGCTCTGACCCTTGTTTCATGATTTGGATTGTAGATCCAGTCATTCTGCCTGCGGATGGCTATCACCCACATACCCGTCTCGGTATCGAGTTCAATGTCCCCCAGAGTATGACCTGCAACTTTGGACTCCGGACTGACCGTAGCTCTCACTATGGTCTCAGCTGCTTCTCTTAGAGCAAGCTTCAACTCCATTGGTATGCCCATTTCCATGAGCACTATCTTTGCAATATCCCCGGCAGCATCTGCAATTCCTTCTGAGGCTTGTGCAACCTGCAGGACACCGGCCATCTCTTCGGCCTCTTCCACACGCCTTGTACTTAGCATGGCAGTGATCTTCATGTGATAATAGAGGGTATCCATCTTGTCTTCAAGACGCACTACCTCTTCAGCAATGTCCTCATTATCATAGATCATGGCAGAATATGCCAGGTCCACCATCAGTTCCGAGGTGTCTTTCATCTCAATGAGCATATCCTTCAGGTTTCTTGGAGTGTATCGTATCTCTTTCGGACTCATAATGTTCTATCAGCTCTGATCTATTTTCATTTTAGAATATAGCTTTCCGGTTTATTATATTATAGCATGCTGAACATGCGCAGAGTAATAAATATACCTGCGACACCCACCAGATCTCCCAGGGTCGCAATGATAGGGATCACAGTATCGTCGGGGTCCAGTCCGAACCTGTGGGACATAAAGGATATCAACACGGTCATAAAGAACACAACTGTAAGTTCAATGCCGCCTGCGATCATGCATATTTTGAATAGCACGAACATGCCAATTCCTATTCCCATCAGGTGTCCTGTAACCCAGACTATGAAACTTAACACCGCGCTCGCTGTGAGACCCACTATCAGAGCCGCAAGCACGCTGTTCCTTACGACGGGGTTCTTTGTGATATGACCACCAAGACCCATGTGCAGGGCAGAGGAGATCCTGGCACCCAGCATGCTGCCTGTGTCTCCCCCTATTTTGATGAGCGAGGGAATGAGCAACAGAATGATGGGCATGGAAATAAGCTGGTCAAGCCTGTAGTTCAGGATCTGCCCGGTGATAAGCCCGATGAACGAGGTAGTCACCAGGATCGGGAAACCTCTTCCTACGATGCCTCTTATTGTGTAATAGGTCATAGGAGAAGCACCGCCTTTGCAGCCAGGAAAAGCATTAACATGGAAACGATGTCTCCGATGGTAGCAATGGCCGGAGTGACCACATTGTCCGGATCGAAACCGAACCTGAACATTCCAAGGGACAGGAAAACCGCTACTACTGCCAGTATAAGCCCTGAAGATACCCCCGCCAGCACAGCTATGAACATGAGCGTCAGCGCACCGGCACTTTCAAGACCGAATGCAATGGTCACGAAATGTCCCAGCAGCCCGAGGATAGCTGAAATGATAAAACTCAGCAACAATGAACCTCCAATGTTATTGGTAAGTTCGGGATTGTTCTCGATCTTGGTGATAAGACCCATGTGTATGGCGCTTCCAAGACGTGAACCCAGAGTACAGGAAATATTGCCGCGCATACCAAGCACGGCAGGCGAGATGACTATCAACCCGGGAATGAGTTGCAGTTCTTCTGTCAT
>CALBTS010000563.1 GCA_937968035.1 uncultured Methanomethylovorans sp. | reverse complement strand
GATCGTATTCGGTGACTGGAGTTCAGACGTGTGCTCTTCCGATCTTGAAAATTGGAAATTGTATTTCTGTCTGTTTCCCGGTTTCCTTATCAGTTTTGTTAAAGTACGCACATCTTCCCACTTCAATTATACCCCGATTATTAACAAATATATATGTTGACAAAAATGGCAAAATATTTATTTGTAATAAATGATGGGGTTTAATAAGTAATTCTCTGCAAAATGTGGGTTTTGCTCTTCACGGCTAGAACTGTATCAGAGGATTGGGTTTTGGGCAAGGGTTTTTGGAGATAAAAAATGCTATCAGTAAAAATACTAATAGCAAAATATTATGAAGTTATATTTATGTATTTGGTTTTATTTGATTAACTTTGATCTGAACTATAACTTCAAATTCTGAATTTTCGTGTTCGAACTTGGAAATGAAGTGTTTGATAACTTCTTTTTCTTTGTCGTTTCCATCTTTTCTAACCACTTTTAATTCTTTTATCTTTTCAGCGTCAAGAATTGGTAAACATTTTGACAAATCAATCATCTCCTTTTCAGGGTTTAATATAAATAAACCCCGCAACGGAATTATTTCCGTGCGGGGAAAAAGGTTATTTCTTTATATTTGTATCTGTGTTTTTCTGAGCTTTAACCTTTTTTTGGATTTTGATTTCCTTTACCTTGTTTTGATCAAGGCTTGATTTACACTTGGACATCCGTTTTCACCTCCTTTACTATCTGGTAGTTATTCTTTTCGGTTGAAGTAGTTAGAAAAAACATTTTTCGAAATGTTGAGGCGATATTACTCATGAGGGTTGGTTGTATTCTCTCGATGAGATTTTTTGTAGTTTGAATAAAATGTGAAAAAGTATTTTCTACTATTTTATTTTGGATAAATAGGCAGTCGGTGTGTATGACCCAATAAAGTTTGTCATCCTCGCATTCAAGACCTAGTGGATATGAGTGACAAACGAATGGTCTTTGGTCGTAAATTTGACAGTCTCTGTCATTTTGATATAGACTGCACTTTGGGTATTTTTTATAGAGATTGGCTTGATAATTTTGCGGTGCGATGAAATTGGCTTCGTTATTAATATTCAAAATTTCTGCGCCAGTTTCATATATTTGATCAATCTCTTCATCTAATAACCAAATAAAACCCATGCAATCGGGAAAATTACACTCTTGGCAACAGTCCATGTCAGACATTAATTTATCAAATTCTTGGTTTAATTCAGTTAAGGAATTAATCGCGTTCAAGAATGACACCTCCTTATATTGAATCCAGAGCTTCTATTTTGAACAGTTGATCGACGAAGAATCCGATGTCATCTTTTTCGACTTCGTCCTGAAATAATTTGACTAAGTCAATTTCAGATTCAATGTGATTTTTAATTATTGTGTTAAACATGGCTAGGGCTTGATCATTTAGTTTAACCGTTTGGTATCTTGTTTTCAGAAATTTGTCATCATATTTTAAAATTAATTTGGTATATTTATTAATTTTAAAAAACCTATTTGTCTGAACGGAAGGTGGAGTTGTTATGACATTTTTTTTAGTTTCATGGTTTGAAATAAATTTTTTGTCGATATTTTCGTGGCGAACAGCATAGTCGATGCAGAATTCATTTGAACAGTTTGTGTCGACTTTGCATCCGCAGCGACAATCATTGAGTAGTTTACAAGATTTGCATGGTTCGGTAACCCAACTTAGATCTCGAAAAATATCGAGATTCTTTTTTTGCCAGATTTTTTCTATCGGTTCTTCAAGGATGTTGCCAAATGATAGCTGAGATTGATTACACATTCTGACTTCACCATCAGGATTAATGGCTGCGAAATAATCTCCAACTCCACAGTCGCAAGTCATGTTGTGTTCCAATAATCTTGAATCAAGACAGAAAGGTATGGCGGTTCCAAAACCGACTTTGCCTTTGAGCCCTTTAAAATCATCTCTGGCTTTAATCATCTGGCCTAATGCGATTCTGAATTGTTCTAAAGTTGGTCTGAGATGGTATTTGTCGGATTGTTTGGCTCCGACCCCACCATCTTCATATCTGTCAACAAAGATTGATTCCATGCCGAGACTTTCAGCTAGGCCAATAATATCGTAGATTTGATTGTGATTATAGCCAGACAATACAGGAATGCACCGAACATCGAATCCCTGTGAAACATAATGTTTTATATTTTCTGTAATTGCTGGGAAACTTCCTGGAACTTGATTTAAAAACTCATGTGTTTTCTGGTTTTTGCCATGCAAAGGTATGCCAATGCAAGCTAATTTGTTAGATAGTCCATCTAGTTTTATTATTCCATTTGTCACGATAGTCACTGAAGAATAGTCGCTTAATATTTCTATATATTCATTCAGTTTTTTCGTACCGAGTAAACTAGGTTCTCCGCCAATAAGATAGACATGCGGTATTTGGCTTTCCGCAATGTTTTTTACTATTTGATCAATGATATTAAGATTGATCTTTTGGGATCGACTTGGGTTATAACAAAAAAGACATTTGCCGTTGCAGGCATACGTCGTTTCAATGTGGCAAAGATGAGGGATAGAATCGAAAGAAATATAATTTTCTGGATCAATCTCTTTTGACTCATAATCAGTTATTCTGACGGTCTTCAAATCGTATCAGCTCCTTTTCTAGAAATCTCGATCACCTTATCAAAGTTATCATTTTGGGCAACTTTATTCTTTTTTTGATAATTGCATTTAAGATCGGAAGAGCGTCGTGTAGGGAAAGAGTGTAGATCTGGGTGTTGGTCGTCGTTTGT
>CALBTS010000562.1 GCA_937968035.1 uncultured Methanomethylovorans sp. | reverse complement strand
ATTGCTCCCGGGCCGTATGATGCTTTCAGATCATGCTCGTCTGCGAACGGGTCGGTGACATTGTTTACTATGCTCACATATTCCTTGAATGAAAAGAACGCTATTCCAAACTCTGTGGTAAGGCTGAGGATTTTGCCTTTAACTCCGGGGCTGACACCAAAATAGATCCCGCCTCCGTTGATTATGTAATCATGATTATCCGCATACTGCGGGTTTACATAACCATACTCCAACCAATCCAGGCCTTTCATAAATATTGATCCAACGGTAATATCCAGGTAATCGAGTTTGGTCGGGATATTTAGTTTAAGACTGATGCCTCCGATACTTGCATCTCCGTTATCAGTGGCATTTCTATATTTGAATTTGAAATAGTTATCTTCATTCAGGTTATTATAAAGATGCAAGTATCCTATTTCAACTCCGGGTTTACCATTGCTCTCGTCAAACCATTTCTCTTGGGAGAACGCAGGGAGTCCTGACAGAAGCAGGGCAAGTAGCATGACTGTTTGTTTACACATGGCTAATTAGGTTTAATTATCTGATTCACTAACACGAATTTGAACGCCATAATTAGGAAATACCAGCCATCCTTCAGGTTGGTCATAATAGTTCAGGTACGAATTACCACATTTTTCCCCATGGTCTTCAAAAGTAATTTCAAAATCAGATGCACCAGTGGATTGCAGGCCTTGTTTTTTCTCGTCCTTCTGGTTATATGCCACCGATATTTCAAAAGTATATTTACTGGAAGGCTTATCATACTCAAGGACAGTGAATGTAAGCATATCATACCAAAAACCAGGTTTCCATTTAAGTACCTCTTTGCCGTAAAAGACCTGGGACACATTAGTCTTGTCTACAAATTGACAATCTATTTGTTCCTGAACTGTATATGGCTCTTTGCCCGCATCAACATTACTAACTGCAATATAGAATTCAGGCTTGCCTGCCGGCCATCTTTCAAGCTTCCAGTCAGTAAATTTTATCTGTTTAATATAGACCGGAGACGGTTGGGATATGTCACGATAAGGAACCTTAACAAAATCATATTTGGCGTTTGATTCCCCAAAGGAGGTTACATGATTTATTTTGTAATTAACCGTTTTCCCGGCTATTACTTCTGTGTCAATGTAGTTATGTTCATTGGGGGAGAAAGATTTA
>CALBTS010000561.1 GCA_937968035.1 uncultured Methanomethylovorans sp. | reverse complement strand
ATGGATCGAAAAGTTCCTAGACAATAAGTTAGAAAAGTTAAGTAATTGACTATAATTACAGTACCCGTTTAGCACAGCGCCTTCATGATATGGGATATGATAAGACAATTGACAAGCTGGAACAAGATGATTTTGACAGGCTGTTGTTCTATCTGGAAGAAGAGAGAGGACTTTCACAGAGCAGCCTTAGAAACTACAGGAAGCTTGTGAAAAAGTTCTATGGATGGGTTTACAATGGAGAGCCACCGCGCTGGATAAAGGACATTAAACTCAAGACCATAGATACCCCTGTCCAACCCTCAGATCTTCTCACACAGGCCGAATTTGACCGTTTGGTGGAGGCTTGCAGGCATCCTAGGGATAAAGCCCTTATTTCTGTCCTGGCAGACTCTGGAATGCGTGTGGGAGCTCTTGCATCGTGCAGGATAAAGCACGTGGAGTTCAACCAGTACGGTGCTATCCTGTACATATCTCCGACCAGCCAATCTAAGAAGAACACACCGGCAAAAGGCATTCCTTTAACATGGTCTACAGGTTACCTCAATCAATGGTTGGGTGTACATCCACTCAAAGAAAATCCTGAAGCTCCACTCTGGGTCACGCGCGACAAGAACACTGAACCGCTTAGTTACAAGTCATTCCGGATAACAATAAAAAAGATTGCTGAACGTGCAGGGATAAAGAAACGTGTTAATCCTCACAGCTTCAGACACCTTGCTATTACTCACTGGATCCTTGACGGTTACAACGAGCAGGAGATCAAGCATAGAGCTGGATGGTCCAAAGGATCCACACAGATGTTTAAGATCTATGCCAACTTCACAGACCAGGAGATCAATGATCGGATCTTCGAGAAGTGTGGTTTAAAGACCGAAGATAAAAGGCATGTGACCTTGAAGAAATGTCCACGCTGCAGCAATGTGCTAAGGCCATCTGACAAGTTCTGTTCACAATGCTCGCTTGTGCTGGACAGGCAGGCGTTGGATGAGATCAAGGCTTATGAGGATAGGCTGCCTGAGATCCTGCAGCTTGTGATGAGATCGGAGAAAGCACGGACGTTGTTGGGTAGTGTGGAGAAAAGTTAAGTGCATTACTCGATGCCCATGCAAACAGTATATATCGAATAACCATTTTTTCTTGATAACATGCTCTACATGTATATTGATGAAAGCGGGGATCTGGGATCACAATCCAGGCATCTGATATTATCAGCCTTGCTTGTGAAAGATGTGCATCCACTAGATAGAATCATCAAGAACATGAGAAGGAACAAGTTCAAAAAAGAACTGAGCAAGGCCAAGGAAATCAAAGCTAACAGTTCCAGTCCAGAAATCATCAAATACATGCTTAGAAAACTGAATGACATCCCAGATGCAAAAGTATTCTTCATCACATTGAACAAAGAGAAATGTTACAGTTCCTATTTAAATGACGACAGGAACAAATTGTACAACTATGCTGCAGGGTGGTTAGCAAAAAACATAGTAATCAATGACTGTGATCTGTGCGTAAGGATAGATAAATCAAAAACTAAGCAGATATTAAGAGACGACTTTGATCAATACTTTGAACGAAAGCTTAGAGACGACTGTTCTTTATGGAAGGTAGAAATATATCACAGCGAATCAAATGTGTGGGCTGGTCTACAATTTGCTGATGTATTAGCGTGGGCCGCATTTCAACAAATTGAACGCGGAAACGATGAATTTCTAAATCAATTGAACATAGAAACACAGTTCTTTGAGGTATGGAATCTGAAATAAAATAATATCCAGTACCAGTAAGGACTGTTGTACGTGCACATCATTGTACACTTGCCTTACTGGTTTTACCTGTATAATTCATATTATGTAAGTTCTGTATTTAAGGCTTATTCCAACTTAGATCTAGAACATGTGGAGAAAAATTAACCGCTCCCAAAAAAACACAGTTAGAGCTTAGAAAGCTTCTGCAGTAAGGATCTGTTGTCCTCAATGGACTCACTCAGGATGCGCCTGTCTTCCGGGCTGAGGGAACTTGCCTTCTGTGGTGTTTCCTGTGTTTCTTTTGTTTTGTGCATCATGCCTGTATTGGTCTTACCTATGTATATACATTGTTATGGGTGAAAATCCTGCAACTTGTGATGAGGTCAGAGAAGGCTAGGAATCTCTTAAACGGAACGGATGTGAAATAAAAAGGTTATGGACTATTACTCATGCAGTAACAGCCAGGGATTCAGAACCAACGGACGATGCCGGACTAAACAGGTAAACATTCCCTGTCTGAAGCGAGTGGTTTACATAGTTAATCCTATCGCCTAATTCTTGGTTCTTGTGACCAGAGATTTCACAAGCATTTGCTACGGACATTAGACCAAGTACAGCTACCATAAGCAGCATTACTATTGTTATTAGCATTATCCTAATGAATATGTCCATAGATGTCATATTTTTCCCTCCGGCTTTGGATCTTCTCATCCTTATTGACCTATAGGCCAAAATGAAGATCTGCTAATTAGACATCGATTTTTCAAATATATAAACATTGTTAATATATTCTATGTGTTAATGCTCATAATGATGAGATATGGGGGAAAAGAAAAGAAAAGATAAGAAAATGAAATAAGTGGTGTGTGGAAAAGGAAACCACACCATCATATACTTTCCGGAAATTCCCTCTCCACAACATCATCGATTGCTGCAGCCGGTGTCACTGGTTCCCTTAATGCAAGAGTTTCTCTGTATTGCTTCGCTTCAGCAATCAAAGTGAAGTCAAAGTCACCATGCATCTCTTTAACTGCATCTGCGATTTCTTCCAGGCTTACATTGAAGAACTCTTTTTTATAGTTCACCAGATTGACACGTTTATCATCGAACTTTCTATGCAGTTTATTCTCCAACTCAGGTGCATTTTCTGAGTATATGATAGCATGAACATCAAATTCAAAAGGAACGGAAGCATCCCCCAGTTCTCTAACTCTGTCCATGGGTTCTAGTCTTCTGGTCATACCAATCTTGTACACATCCTCACCAAAAGAACCGATGTTAGATATAACATATATGTGTCCACTCTTTGTCAACTGGGCCTGGGAAATAGCTCTTTCTTTGTCTTGAGCTTCTTTTAATTGCTGTTCAAGGATAGATATTTTATCAGCAAGCTTGGCTAATTCCTCACCAGATGCCTTCTCCATCTCTTTCCTTGCTTCATCTAATGCTCGCTGTCTTCTAAGTTCTTCTTGTTCAGCTTCCTGTGCGGCTTTTTCTAATTCCCTTTGAGCTTTCTCTTCTTCTTTCATCTGTTCCCGGATCTGCCTTTGCTCTTCACGCTCTTGATAGAGTTTCTCTTGATATTCATATGCAAGATATAGCTCCTCGAGTTTCAGATTCAGATACTTTTCTTCAATCTGTATCTGGGTAGTTTCACCCATTTTATTGATGGCTTCATATGCTTTTTTGATAGTTTCTTCCATCTTTTGGACATTATTCCATCTAACCTTTAAAATAGCAGCATCTGCCTCGCCGTTGAAGGCCCTCAACATAAGTTTAATGTTGCGGATAACCATCTGTTCCCCTTTTTTTTCACTGCCTTCAACTTTCCACGTGATTTTACACACTGCTGCCGTTTTGTCCTTGAGCATTTGTTTTTGTAAATTTCTATTGGCTATGATCCTCTCTTTGTATTCTTCTGAAGTATTGAAATCAAAATGTGGCTTATATAGACCATAAGACATTATTTCGAGATTTTCTTCTAAGGAGTTTACCTCTTTTGAAAGCTTATCATAAACAAGCTTCTTCTTTGCATACTCTTCAGTTAGCTCTTTGTTCTGTGCAGCTAACTTCTTATTTACATCTTCTTGTGATTCTTTAGTCTTCTGGAACTCTTTTTTTGCTTTATCAATCTCTGATTCTATATCTTCGATTCCTTTGTATTTTTCAATGGCCCTATTATATTTTGACCTTTGATTAAAATAAAGAACTCCAAGAATTGCTGCTACTAAAAAAAGTAGTAATGTCACATCGGCCATCTATATTCACCAACCCAATTATTTCAGTACACCTGGATGCCAATATACTGAATCAAAATTATTATCAATTGCCTCCAGCATGTCAGGATAACCTTTCAAGTTTTCCCAATTACATCAGCATCCGTTATAAAAAGCAGAGAGTGGATGGCATATAAACTTTATTATTTTGTTCTAGAATGTTAGGCAGTGCCATGCCATAAAATGACACGTTTAGTTTATTTACTTTCTGATTTTTCTTTTATTCTCTCATTTAGCCTTTTGTGATATTCCTCTCTTTTTAGCGGATCTTTCATGTTTTTATACATAAAATCCACAATTTGAGGATACTTTACAGCATAATCCGCTATGATATCTATATCTTCTAATACAGTAGTGCCGAACTGTTCCTGCATATACAGACGATCAACTGCTATAATAATTGCTTCGGTAGCATTTCTAAAACCGCCATCTGTGGTTAGATAATCTAATTGGTCCAGTGTCCTTTGTGGTAATCTAAATCCCTTTGTTTTGGTCCACTCTGGTTTTTCCATGTATGTACATATGTAGCAGCAACGTTTAAATATTTGCTCGTACATATGTATATACGATGACTCGGAGAAGAATTACATTAGCTCCACAGAATCGTGCTTTTCTGTGTATCCCTGCCTATCTGCGTGATAAGTACGGATTCAAGAAAGGCAGCACTGTGGAAGTGACAGATGACGGAACAAGCATAGTTATCACTCCTACCCGGGAGCAGTAACGAAGGAAAATAAGAATGATGAGTGAATCCCTGAAAGCCGAAACTTACAAAGACTCACTGACTCGCAATTTGTGAATATGTATCTCTTGAGATATATTGCTTTTGTAGGTTCTTGGCTTCCAAGAGGATCCACAAACGGAGGCATAAGAACATGAACGAATTTCAAGACTTGCAGGCAACTGCAGCCGAACTGTATAACAGTGTAGAGAACAAGAACTGGATATTTACCCACACGAAAGACGAAAGCGAATACTGGCAGGTAAGACATGTCCTTAAGATCCTGGCAGACTGGAAGCCGGTAGAATGGCAAGGAGAAACAGGTCACCGTGAACCTGTGCAGATGGGGGCGAGGGCATGACCTCTCATACTTGTGTTTTTTGTGGACACCGGCCATGTAGATGTCCTTTCTATGCAGAGGATGACAAGTATGAGATTGCATACGATGAACCATATATTATAGATGAAGGACTGGAGGACTGAGAAACATGAGCCTGGAAAGAATAGGTAAAAGTTTCTACTCGGTCGCGGGTGAATGTGTAGTCGATCGTGTTCCTGTCGGCACAATTGCAGAAATGTGTATTTACGCTGCATTGAGGCAGTGCCTGGATGGCGAACTTGAAAGCGGAAACATAAACGATCTAATCCAAGACGAATGGCCCGGATCAAGACTTCCAGATAAGGATCTGGCGGCCATAAGACCCGCTTATAAGAGAACGTTGAAAAAAGTCATTGCAGCGCTGCAGGCACTCGAAGCGGAGGTGGTTCCTGGGTGAATTTCACATGGTACTGTGGAGAATGTGGAACTGAGTTCGATGGTCCTAACGCGGAAGAGTTACCCTGTCCTACATGTAGCAGGATCCTGCAGGGAGATGTAGAGCTTACAAGATGCATCCTGGAAGATGCAGGGTACGTGATAGAATGAAACGCGGGGGACATCGCCCATGTCCTTTTTCACATTCAACTATTCGTATAGAATACTTTCACCCCATTGCCATCGTTTTTTTATACTGCGGATACCGATAGTGATATAGGAAACTTTTATATGTTCATAGGACATATAACGCATATTATAAAAAATCATGCTGCTGTGATACGTTGGTAAGAAATTTTGAGTATACGACAGTGGCCGTAAAGCACGGAACGCGCGAAAGAATAAAAGCCGAAGCTGAACACACCGGCCTGAAGATGTGGGCTCTTGTGGATCAGATGGCAGATAACTACTTCAATCAGAGAGAGGAACGACTGTGAGCGACAAAACGACCACAGGACGCGAAAGAACACCCTCACAATCTAAGCAGGTATTGAAAATGAGGTCTCCAATGAGCTACTTCAAGGAGAAAAAATAAGATCACGATCATTGAGAGCCAACGGGGATGTTACAGCATCCCCGGTAAGCTCAAGGAACTAAAAGTCCTCCTATATAACACGGACACCCCACAACACAGGTGTAATACCATGTTATTACTATGGTATTAGCTGTTATAACATATAAACAAAACGTGTATCATTTGTATATAAAAAAAGGTATACGTTTTTAGTTCTTGGGCCGGGCTCTCATGCAACCGTAAACGATTGTTTACAAAATACATGAGGTAACACATGAACTCAAAAGGAATGGAAGCCGGGAGCGGGCACACCCCGGCTATAGAAAACTGTGCTGCACTACATATAAACGACCCTAAACTATATATTATTGACCCCGGCCTTCAGCAGTTGAGAAATGAGCCCGTAATTAGGGATTTTGCCAATGTGAAGCCGGATACTTATGAGCTCATAAAGGCGACAAACCCAACTCTTCTAATGTTCGTGGATCTTGCCAGGAAGATCATGGAGGAAGCGCAATGAATAGCGATTCCTTTGAACTCTGGTCTTTGGCCTCACACCCACTGATCCAGCAACTCACACACCTCGATTGGGAAACCTTCGAGATGGTCTATAGTTCTCATCCTGCAGTAGCGCATTTCCTCGATGCCACACAGGAACTTGTTGAAGCTGCTGAACGCTGGGAGGTGTCCTATGATGACGACTGTGACCAATGAGGCTGTCATGTACGAGGCATCGAAGGCATACCAGGACATTGGTTTTTACATCCACCCACTGAGAGCACACGATAAGATACCGATTGTGAATAAGTGGTCTGAAATAGACAAGCACTTCACAGAAAGCGAGCTTAAAAGCTACTTCGACACCAAGGATCCTAAGAACATAGGTCTTATCTGTGGGGAATTGTCAGACTGCACAGTAATAGACCGCGACTTCATTGTAAAAGGTCTCTGGGAAGGCCTTGATATCTCACCGTGGGTAAGACAACAGAGAACAGGTAACAGAGATCATTTATTTTTTAAGTACTGTGATGAGCTTACGGCTAAGAAATACCATGCACTGGGTTTTGAAATCCTGAACAATGGTAATAATTGCGTACTCACACCTTCGATACACCCAAGCGGTGATAAGTACCAGTTCACACAGGGAGAGCCTGAGAACAGACCACAGATGAGCAATGAACTCATAGACAGAATTAAGGCCAATGTCGCAACCTTCGAGGCATTACAGCGATCTGTGAACAACTGCAGGCATGTTTTCAGGAAATTCTTTAAGGCCTACTTCACAGACAACCAGAGATCAAACCCACATTACCGGGATATGTCTATTTTTCATGGTGCATCCGGAAGAGAGCTTACACTGTATTTTTTCGCTGAACTGAAGGCCAACGGTGCGACATTTGAAGAGCTGGTTCTACTATGTAAGCTGATCTTCTTAGATGAGTATGATAGTGCAGACAGTGAATATCAGATAGGGAAGATCGCAACGAAGGCGACAGCACGAACAGAGACTATCAAGGCCCACCCTATTTTATCACAGTTCTATGATGCAAGTGAGGATGTGAAGAGAGGTAAACAGGGTAAGGAGGCCTCACATGCCACAGAACAGACAGAGCCCGAAAGAGAGGAAGTTCCCGAGCATATCAAAGCAAGGGCAAGGGAAATAGCCAAAACGGGCGACCCAGTGAGTTACATACTGCAGACATGTGATGGGCTGCATGTGGGGGACGATGGTGTTAAGAAAACTCTTTTAGTATCAATTGGCATCCAATCTGTTTTAAATTCTGATGGCATCCAGCCAAAAGTAAGCGGCGACTCTGGCAAGGGTAAAACACATTGTTGCAAGGCAATGGCACATCTGATACCAAGGGGATGGATCCACGAGACCGCGCTATCCGATAAAGCCATTTTTTATATGGAACCGAAAGAAGGTAGTATCATCTTTTGTGATGATATCGATCTTACCGAGACACTGGAAGGCACAATTAAGAGAGCGACTTCCAATTTCCAGGAAGGGACACATTACACTACGTTAGATATTAAGCGCAAAAAGGAAACAAAGCGGATACCTGCTAGGCTTTCCTGGTGGTTAACATCTGTAGACGATGATCAGAGTTTACAACTTCTTAATAGGCAATTTGGGGGCGGGGTCGATGAAAGCCCCGAACAGGACCATAGGGTAATGCAATTTCAACTAGAACGCGCTGCAAGTGGTGAAGTTGGGCTCCCTGAAACAGACGAAGTGCTAACATGCAGGGAGATCCTCCGAGACATCAAACTGTCAAAGTACGTTGTTAAGATCCCATACGCAAAAGACATCACA
>CALBTS010000560.1 GCA_937968035.1 uncultured Methanomethylovorans sp. | reverse complement strand
GGCGGCTTTAGCCGCAAAGCCGGGCCGATAAAGCACCAACTGGTTTTGGTGTGCCAGTCAGGCGGACCGGCGCGCAAAAACCAGTCGAAGGCAATTGCATATACCGCTTTGTTAGCGCCTGCCATTTTAAAAACCTGGAGCGTCAAGTTTATAGATTGGTGGTTGTAGATCTTCTGTTTTAATATCCGAAATCTGTCCAGCTTTTATCATGCGATATTGTTTATCAAGCCATTTACAAAGGTTTTTACTAATAGCTTTTCGTTCTTTAATAGTTAGTTCGTAAAAACTATGTGAAGTAGAAGATGGCTCATTATTCTTCCAATTGCTGACCATTTCAAGATAATCATCACAAAAGAGATGACTTTGAGTATTATCGTATGAATATTGAGTCGTATCTGTATTGAAGTCAGTCAGATTATTCAAAAGAAATGTAAAAGAATTGACGCTTCCATTAAGTACCAGTCTTTTAATAATTTCGCGGTTATAAACATCAAACATTCCAATCGATCTATTAAAGCCCTCTTTTCTAAGGATTCCTTCAGCAAGGAGTAAAGCCTCACTATTTTTTGTTTCAAGAAGAGGTTCTATGGCAAGAGGATAAAGGCTGATTCCATTATCTTTTTCTAGAACAGATTTTAAGGTTTCTAAGCCCTGCATAAATTCCAGAGGGCTATATTTTATTAGACATAATGATGCCCAAAACTTAATTGATACATTTTCAGATCTAAGTAATTCATTTATTTTTTCAATGTCCGATTCATTGTTAAGGCCTATTTTAAAAATCATTTTGGCAATTTCATTACTTTCTGGATTCCAATCCATAGAATTGAAATCGTTAATCCTTTTTACTAAAACAGGTATGATTTTGTATTCATGCTCAAGACTTGTTGTCATAGCCATGCTAAATTCTGACCATTTATTTGTAGATTCAAGAATGCTTCTAGTTAATTCTTCATGGGACTTGTATTGGTTCTCATCACACCACTCAATGATCTTTTTGATTTCGTTCTGCTTTGTCGCAGTATCCAGCGCGTCAAAAGTGCTCAAATCAAGGAATTCCTTTCCAATTGAATTAAGAATAATGTTTGAGACGACCCAGTTGACCTTGTGCAATGTTCTTTGAGGTCGAAAATCACGAAAGAAGCTGTATCCTAAAATGTAGTCGGAGTTGGCCAAGTAAGGCACAAAAGGCTTCAGATCCTTGACACGTAAACCCATATTAATTAGTTCTTCATAGGGATTCATAACCTCATATCCTTGGGTTTTCTCCTGATTAAAACCACTCGGGAAATTGCTCTTTGGCTGTTTTTGATCTAAAAATGAGACAATTGGCACAGAATATTGATCACTCATATAGCTGATACCTCCGGGCTGTGACCATTGAATGCAATTTAGCAACCGTAATCGTTCAGCCAGATATTCAATCTGTTCATCTCTTTTCAGTGATTGTTTTAAAGAGTCCCAAGAAGTCTTGGAGGGTAGACGAAGTTCAACAAAATCATCATTTCTGTTCTTAAGCTGTTCAGCCAATTCTAAAACAGTTTTCCTATAGGGGAAATCGTAGAATTCAGGCTTTGAGAGATGTTTAGCAAGAATGATAGATTTCTCATAATCCCTTTCAAATGAGAATGAATAGAGCAATTCATTATAATATAGGTTTCCAAAAGAATTTCTAACCAGGTATGTAAAGACAGAGTCATCAATAGTTCCGTTTATTCTTTTAAGAATTAGTGCAGCCGCTTCATCATTCAAATTGTTCTTAAAGCATGTTGCAGCTACTGTGAAATATGGAATCGCCCAATCAAATGCATGTTGTCTTACTATTCCCCACCTTTCATTAAAAGGTAAGTCTTCTATATTTAGTATTTCATTAGCAACCTCTATCAGTGAAATAGGAGAGACTATAGCATATTTCTTTTCTATCTCGATGGTTTGTGCGGAGTAATCAAGAAGAGTATAGAAATCACTATCTTCTGTGATAATCCAACCTGTGTAATTTAATATCAAAATTTCGTGCTTTGGTATAGGAATCTCACTGATAACTTTTACCAATGGCACATCTAAGGGAATTTGTGTCAACAACTGACTATTGATATTCTCGTATTGAGAAATGATCCAAGGAGTTACAGTTTCAATTATCCTAGGTCTCATTTGGGGAATACCAAATTTCTCTGCGCATAAATATGCAGCATTTCTTATTTTTTCTCTATAATGTTTTTGTAATAGATTGATTTGCGATGACAAGCTGAGAAGGTTCCTGTTTGATATTTCCTCTATTGCATTAATGGTAATTTCTTCATTTGAATGAAGATTAGTAACCAACTGACCTAAGCATTCATCTGATTCCTGGCACTTGGTTTCTCTTATAACTTTAATACCCGCTAATTGATTTTCATCATAACTATCATTTATAATAAACCATTTGGCAATTTTTATGGATTCTTTACTCCTAGCTATTTCACCAAAGTCGTAAGCAATATGTTCACGAATGTCTTTTGCTTTTGAATTCCAAGTCTCATAGAAAAACGGCATCCTACTCCATTCAGACCTGCCATTTGTTTCATCAGCCAGAGATTGGATACAAAGTGCATAAATATATTCGGCAGAGCTAATCCTTGTGGAATCATCGCTTGAATTGAGACCAAGTATCGCGTCTTTATAAGGTGGGATTATATCTTTTTCATAATATGCTAGTAGATCATTAGAGGCAATCTCAGTTTTTGTTTGAATATGGCTCTTTGTGCTTTGAGATAAACAAGTCCCGACTGCAACAATTAGAAGGTAAATAGTTAGTGTGTGTTTTCTTAAGTTCATAAACATTAGTGGATGGATAATCAAGTTATTGGTCTATGGTTGGCGCTAACGTT
>CALBTS010000559.1 GCA_937968035.1 uncultured Methanomethylovorans sp. | reverse complement strand
CAAGCATATAGAGTAGTGGAATAGCAACTATCCCGAACACCATGGATGGAAAACGTAATAGTGCTTCCGATTTTCCTGCAAACAGGAAAAAATGGACAACAAAGTAGTAAAGTGGGGGATGGACATCGTTCTTTGTTGCCTCATAGATTCCAAACAGGGTATCAGATGACAAAAAATAAGTGATCGCTTCATCAAGCCACACTGATTCTGCTCCAAGCTGATAGATCCGTAAAAAAGCACCTATAAAAGTTATTGCTAATATCAGCTGTATTTCTCTGACCGATCTTATAATGCTTATATATCGGGATATTTTACCCTTAACTTTAGAATTCAGATCCATAGCTGAAACTTTATCAGATGATAGCTGCTTTTGAACCGACATATAATGACCCTATTCCCAGAATTATAAAGTGATCGCTCCATATATTAAACATCGGAATTGTCGTAATGAACCAACATTGACCATGATATAATTTAAGATACGTTGGCAGTCAACAGTTTCTGATGCCATATCAAATGCTTCGGACTTATTTAATATTATAGGATTTAATATTAAAAGGATATTCCTGATAAAGATCATAAAGATGAATAAATTATCTTATGCAGAGAATATTGGTAACTGATATATATTAATAAGCTTTTTTAGTATATAATTCTGGATCAGACAACTAAAAAATTAACTTTGATCGATCTAAATGCAACTAATCTGGCCTGGAATATCGGCCAACCAATAGAAAATATACTTTAAAAAAGGAGATGAAAACATTAAATCGCTCATCCTTGCCGGTGGATCTGGAACACGGTTATGGCCATTAAGCAGAAAGCATAATCCTAAACAATTCCTGAAACTTGAAGATACCTCTTTTTTCCAGAACACCTTAATGCGCTGTCTGGAGGTCTCAGATATATCCGAGATCTTCGTTGTGACAAACGATTCACAGCGATTCTTTGTTACCGGTCAGGCTAAAGAGCTGGGATATGACCTGCCTTCCAGGAACGTACTGATAGAACCAGAACCAAAGAACACACTTCCTGCAATTAGCTTTGGTATGCGGGAAATAGTAAAAAGGTTCGGAAAATCCATCGTGGGAGTTTTTTCCTCAGACCATGTACTTGACATACGTGCGATGGAGACCATCAAAGGCGCACAAACGCTTGCAATGGAACATCTGGTCACTTTTGGCATAGTGCCTACATCACCACATACAGGCTATGGGTACATTAAACCAGCTGAAAAGGTCGGCACTGGCTACAAGGTAGCCGAGTTCAGAGAAAAACCAAATCATGATGATGCATTGAAGTATCTGAAAGAAGGATGTCTGTGGAACAGTGGGATGTTCCTTTTTGACACTGATGTATTCTTCAGAGAATTGCAGGAGCATGAGAAAACCTTTTCCAAGGCTTTTGACCCGGAAATAGATCCGGATGCCAGCATTGAAGAGATATACGGGAAAGTAAGGACAATATCCATCGATTATGGAATTATGGAAAAGTCCAGGAATGTTGTGGTAGTGCGCCTGGAACATAAATGGAGCGACCTCGGGAATTTTAATGCAATATACGAGGAGTCAGAAAAGGATGATAATGGAAATGTGATCTATGAATGCGAGGACATTCTGATCAATTCCAGAAATAATCTCGTTTACTCAAAATGTGATAAGCTTGTGGCCCTCATAGATGTAGAAAACATGGCAGTTGTCGATACGCCGGATGCACTGCTGGTATGCCCTAGAAAGAGCAGCCAGAAAGTGAAGCAGGTAGCTGATACTTTACACAGTAAAAATGATGAAAGGGCTTATCTGCAGCAGACAGTATATAGGCCATGGGGCTCCTATACCGTTATGGAGAAATCCGACAAACATAAGATAAAGAACATAACAGTGGAGCCAAAAAAGAAGCTGAGCCTGCAGCTCCATTATCACCGCAGTGAACACTGGATAGTTGTCAAGGGGATGGCAACTGTACAGATAAATGATGAGATCTTTTTCCTGAGGCAGGGAGAAAGTACTTTCATCAGAGCCGGCATGCGGCATAGGCTTTCAAATGAAGGGAAATTGCCTCTGGAACTTATAGAAGTACAGCTTGGAGAATGTGTGGACGAGGATGACATCGTGCGTTTTGATGACGATTATGGAAGAGCATGAAGCGATCCATATAGCGTATAAAATATAGATGATGAAATTGATTTCTCAAAGAAAGTGCTAGCAAAACCACATCGTAAAAAGGATATATGGAATATATATGAAAGTGATCATACCCGCCGCAGGTACGGGAACACGCTTGTTCCCTCACACACATACCAAGCCAAAACCTATGGTATACATTGCAGGAAAACCGATCATAGGACATATCCTGGACAGGATGATAGACCTTGGACCAGAAGAGATCATACTTGTTGTTGGCTATTATAAAGATCAGTTGATGTCCTATGTCAATGAACATTATCAGGAAACATTTAACATCAGGTATGTGGAGCAGGAAAAAAGACTTGGCCTTGGGCACTCAGTATACATAACACGCGAGTATGTTGAAGGTTCTGATGTTATGATAGCTCTCGGCGATATGATCTTTAAAACCGGATATATCGATTTCTATAAAAAACATGCTGATAACAAAAAATGCGCAGGTTCGATTGGAGTAAAGGAAGTTGACGAACCTAGAAAATACGGAATTGTTGAAATCGAACACACTTCTTCCTGTATCAGGAAACTTGAGGAAAAACCGGAAAGACCGGCATCAAATCTGGGAATTGCGGGAGTATACTTCATAAAAGATACCTATATGTTGTTTAATATTCTGGAACAAATGATAAACAACGGAAAAACAACACGTGGAGAATATCAACTGACAGATGCGCTGCAGGAAATGATACAAAGGGGACTGAAACTGAAGACATTTGAAGTTTCAAGCTGGTACGATTGTGGTCATGCAAGATCTCTCCTTGAAACAAATCAGGTGCTTCTGAATGAAAAAGAGAATATAGATAGTACCTATGAAAATGAGAATTCTATGATAATACACCCCGTTGCAATTGGCAAAAAAGTAAAGATAATTAATTCTGTTGTGGGTCCACATACATCCATAGCAGAAGGAACCATAATTAAGAACTCCATTATATCGAACAGTGTTATCGGCTCAAGAACGGAAATATCAAATATGAACCTGCAATCATCGATAGTAGGTGACGATGCAAATGTCGTCGGCAAACACAATTCTTTAAATATAGGAGACTGCTCTTCAATAGAGTTTTAAAATGTGAGACCATGAGATCAATAGTAACCGGCGGCGCAGGTTTTTTAGGGTCACATCTGTGTGACCTCCTACTCAAGAACGGACACTATGTTATATGTATTGACAATCTTGTAACAGGTAACACCAGAAATATCGACCACATAACCTCAGATAGATTCACATATTTGAAACATGATGTCACTAAGCCCATATATTTTGGAGATAAGATAGATTATATATTCCATTTAGCAAGTCCTGCTTCTCCTGTGGACTACCTTGAATTACCAATACAGACCCTCAAAGTTGGGGCTCTTGGCACGTATAATATGCTGGGTCTTGCAAAAGAGCAGGGTGCAAGGTTCTTACTTGCATCTACATCTGAGGTCTATGGGGACCCCCTTGTTAATCCGCAACCTGAAAGTTACTGGGGAAATGTTAACCCTATTGGACCCAGGGGAGTATATGATGAAGCAAAAAGATATGCTGAAGCTATCACAATGGCATATCACAATCATCACAGAGTGGATACAAGAATTGCCCGCATATTCAATACATACGGACCCAGAATGCGAGCCGGTGACGGAAGAGTAGTACCTAATTTCATTAATCAGGCACTGAAAAATGAAGATATCACTGTTTATGGTGATGGGTCACAAACACGTTCATTCTGTTATGTTTCAGACCTGATCGAAGGATTATACAGATTGATGATAGCGGACTTTAATGAACCCGTGAATATCGGCAATCCCGCAGAACTTTCTATTTTAGGATTTGCAAATGAAATTATAAAAATTACCAACAGCAGTTCAACAATTGTGTATAGGAATTTGCCAATAGATGATCCTAAAATAAGAAGACCGGACATCAGCAGGGCTAAAGAATTGTTGAACTGGGAACCAAAGGTTGATCTGAGAAGCGGGTTGGAAAAAACAATTCAATATTTTAGAAACGATTTTGATTAAACATTTCTTTTCTTAGTAATCATTAAAGATTTAATACAATTGATTACAATAGTGATAATGGGACCCTCCAGACAAGTATACCGTATAATAAGGCCGGAATATGTTTTTAAATGATATCTACTCCAGAATCCTGAGTGTGAGGGAAGTCCAGCGTCAAACCATAGCTTCTTTTTTGAGCCAAATTTCAGTTACATTTGCTGGGTTCCTCAGTACAATGTATTTTGCACATACCGTAGGCTCAGGCGTTTTAGGCGCATATTTCCTTTTTTTAGCGTATTATGGGATAATAAACACAGTCAGTGACGGGGGGTTTGGAGGAGCTGCATCCAAACGTATCAGTGAAGGTGAACAACAGAATGAATATTTCAGTGCCTTTTTTGTAGTACGCTTTTTTTTCTTAGCAATAGTCATTCTATTTTTAGTAATCTCCCGCGACTATTTCATTGATTTTGATAAAGCGAATTTGTTTAACTGGCTTTTACTGGCATTGATAGTTTCATTAATTCATGGATCTGTAATCAACGGAATTGCAGGAACTGGAAAAATGGGAATATATGCAGCTGGGGCTTTTATAAACAACATATCCAGAATAATAATTCAAGTAGTCGGAGTGTTTTTTGGATACGGTGTGGCAGGATTAATTGGAGGATTTGTTGCAGGCTTGCTTATTGCTGTAATAATGGAGTTGCGCTTTTTTGATCTGCGATTTGTTAAGTATAAATGGTCCCATGTTAAAAGTCTTTTAAGTTTCTCTTTCTGGCTTTTTTTAACTTCTTCTGGAGTTATTCTTTATTCTTACGTAGATAGTGTTATGATTGGATACTATCTCAGCAACTCTGACGTAGGTGTTTATAGAGTGGTGTTCCAATTTACGTCTATAGCGATTATAGCAACAACTGCAATACGTGCAACTTTGTGGCCAAAAATTAGTAGATGGGACAAAATCGGTGAAACGGAACTAATCGAGAAATCAATCTCAAAAGCATTTACCTATTCACTGATAATAGCTATGCCGGTGTTTGCTGGAGGGATAGTGCTTGGTGAAAAGTTACTTTATTTTTGTTACGGTAGTGAATTTGAAAGTGGATACCTGACACTTGTAATTCTGCTTTTTGTACAAATAATAAACGTTTCCCAATTTTTTTACACAATGTACCTTAGTGCTCTCGATCGTCAAATCGATTCTTTTAAAGTAACAGCTGTTGCAACCATTGCGAATGTTGCCTTGAATGCGATATTAATACCAGTTATTGGCATTGAAGGAGCTGCTGTTGCGACTTTGGTTACTATGGGATTAAATGCGATACTTGCAAAAAAATTATTGTCTAAAATTATAACAATAAGAATGGAACGTGATAGTTTGCTGAATATTTTGAAAGCAGCTTCTATTATGACTTTATTTGTGGCAGGCTACCGCGTGATCTTACCCTTATCCAACGTCTGGTTGACATTGTTCCCGGTAGTTCTGGGCGGATCGATGTACGGGATCCTATTATTGAAATTTGATAAGAAGATATGTGATGAATTAAAAGAGATATTTACTCAAACAAGTGTGCCATGGCCAAGCTGGTTGTAATTTAAAGAATTTACAAATTAATGGATTTGATTTTTCATCCGTTAAGATCTACTAAAGCAGTTACTGGAGTTGCATCAACTTTATCAAGAATCCATGGATAGAGATGCAAGATAAAATTCTTCCCCGGTAATCCCGGGTTTGAGAGATCAGTGTCTTCAAGTAGCATAATGGGGAATTTATTACATAAAAAAGCTCGATGTGACACATGACCTTCTTCTCTATGAGAGGGATTTGAGATAGAGATGGTATCAAGCCCAACTACTTTCAAAAATGGACATGTTTCCCGCAGATATTTTGGTACTTCCGGGCTTATCCACGGATGGGATGTTGCATACATTTCAGGTTGGGTTTGTCTGTATTTGAAAAAACCAGTTCTGATCAGCAGTGCCTCAACATTAGATATTTGCTCAGCAAATGGTTCCAGGTCTGCTTCACTGATATGTGAACCTGGTTCTTTTGGAACATTTATACAAATAGCAGGTGAATAGATATTTTCAAGTTTCAGAATATCAGTCACTGACTGGCCTTTATCGCAGAAATGTAGTGGGACATCAATATGTGTACCAGAGTGATTCCCGAAAGAAAACATGCTTGTGTTTGCTGAGCTGTTATTTGCAATAGATCTGACCTGGCTGAATGCTACATTTGGGGAGCCGGGATACAATGGGATGTCCTTATTCAGAGCATATGAGATAGGTATCAGCAATACAATCCCTCCAGATATGACCTCAATTCTTCCAGATCAGAGACCACAATTTCAACATCCTTTTTCTCTATAAAAACATTAGTGCTGCCAGATCTCACCCTGCCTATAAAACGTACACCGGCAGTTTTTGCAGCTTTATAATCGTTCAATGCGTCACCTACAAAGATAGCATCATCCTCCGGACAAACTGTATCAGATAATATTTCTGCAATACATTCTTGTTTTGGTCGGGGAGAGCCGTAAATAGCCTTAAAATAATGATGCAGATCCCTTTGCGTTAATATTTTGTCCAATTCCGTAAAGGGAGTTGCAGAAACTAAAAATAAGGATGTTCTAGCTGAAAAGTATTGTAAGAAATCTATACTCCCTGGAACAAAAGGAGAGTTCAAAACCCCGTCAAGTACTAATTCCGAAAATCTATTGCATAAATATTCATACTGTTCATCAGACAATGGCTCTTTTAACACATTTCTGTAGAAATATCTGAACTTTTCAAATCTTGACATACCCCCATTTTCCCTATGGAAATTGACGATTTCTTCAACATGTCCAGGTGCAAATGAAAACAATCGTCTAAAAGCTTCAGTCTTTACTTCAACTGATTCTAAAATAACTCCATCGAAATCCAGTATGATCAGAGGGCATTTATTATTTAGTAACATTGCTATGTACCGATTATAGTATTTGAACACATCAGACTTAAGCTTTAAAGAGGAAATACAAAATCCTTCACTCGTTGTATATTGCAGTCTTAGGTTTATTGTATAATAATCTTTGGGAATTTGGATTCAATGAATTGCTCGATATAGATCTTCCCACCACAATAAATTCATCGGATGACATCGATGTGATTTTTATTTCTTCATATGCAGATTAGTTATGGATATTGGGAATGTCAATTGAAAGCGTTATACTTATCAATGAGATTTTATGTATATCGTTAAAAAAAGCATTATAGTTTTGCAACCATGGGATGGTGAGGAAGCAAGTCAGCACGAAATTGCTCAATTTTCCATAAGATTTTACAACATATATTTTAATAAATAGAAATACATATAATATTCAACAGCCCATGGAGAAAAGGATGGTAAAAAAGAGGATATTGTTTATTGCACATCACAATAACGATTTTGATCATTTTCTGCCACTTATTGTAAATTACAAAAAAGATCGGGACATATCCACGAAGATCCTTGCATTCTATACCAAGGACGGGATATTGAAAAACAAATTACATAAATACATTTGCACTTCGAATTCCATTGAACTTGATTCTATGATGGACATCTGTCATTTTGGAAAAATAAATAATTTGCTCAATAAAATACATCTGTTTGTTTTGACTCATCTCAAAGAGGGAGAGAAAACTGACAGTAGATCAAAAAGAATTAAACAAATGACTGCAGGTTTCATAAAATCTCCGTTGAATACGGTTCTGAGATTTTTGCATTATTCTTTTTTAAGATACCACGTAATTTCTTCAATTTTTTTGTTGACACAGAAAAATATAAATAAATATATTGACTCAAATAATATTGACCTAGTAATTATCGATCAAAGAACAGCTGATGAATCATTGATCGATTCAAAACCCATAAACAGGTTTATAGATGCCTATACAGGTAAAATAGATCCCATGAACCTGGTACTATTAAGATTTGCGAAAACTGCCAGGGAAATGAAAATTCCAATCCTCATGATGCCACATGGCCCTCAACCCATTTCAAAACCAAACATAGACCCGAAAAATAAATTGCGTATTGAAAAGTTAAAAGATCCATTTAGACCTGATTTCCTGTTTCTGGGTTCCGAAAAGGAATTATCATCACTTCACCATATGGAGGGCATAAGATCTACTTTTTATCTGGGTGATCCCAGATTTGACATTGAATGGATCAATTATCTGGAATCTCGTGCCTTGGATGTATATGGACCAACGGTTACAAAGCCTGCTGATAAAAAAGTGTTGTTGTACTTGATGGATATTTTTACGTATGACTTGACAAATAATTTTGAGTATAAGAAGAGAATGCATCAGGATATTTTGTCACTTGTCAACTATTTTCCTGATCTCGAAGTGTGGGTAAAACATCACCCACGTGACGTATTTGACATTCCTCTGGATGATTTCATTGTCAATGATAAGAGAAGATCCATAAAACAGTTTGGGAACGACACAGATACAAATATTCTATTAGCAAAAGCAGATATTTGTTTGGCAGCATCATCAACAGTATTAATATCACCTATATTGCAGCGAAAACCTGTCATCTTTTATGACAAATGGAAGGAAGTGCTTCAAAATGCAACATCGATCTACGATGGTGTTTCATTTAAAGCTTCATCACGGAAGGAATTGATAACTCAGTGTGAAAAAATACTGAAAGGAGAATATTTTATAGATGACGCGTATCTGGAAAAACTTTACAGGGATGTATTCTCAGGGAATTATTTGTACGAAAATATGCTTTTAAAATACAACACGCAAATAGACAAAATTCTGGAAACGTATAAGATAAATTAAATTGAATTAAAGAGTTGTGGAATAAATTCTACAGACAGTGAAGCAATTACAGCAATAAATCTCTGAGCGGGAAAACAAGAGAAAACATTTTTGTCTGAAATAGAAATGGGCGTTTAATAGAAGCAAGGATATGGCAAGGGAATGAGATGACATTAAGAAACATTGAACCTAGAAAAGCATTTTTAATCAAACATTATAAAGAAAACAGGATTTTAAACGTTGGATCTGGTGGGCTATATCTGAAAAATGCGATCAATATTGATATGAATGCACTGAAAAAGCCCGATATTCGTGGAGATTTCCATCATTTACCTTTTAAAGACAAATCTTTTGATGTCGCTTTTGCACTTGATATTATTGAACACACAGAAACCCCGGAAATATTATTAAATGAATTGGAACGTGTCAGCAATAACGTGATAGTAGAATGTCTTGATTTCGACCTATGCCCTGCAAACTGGACAGATGATAAAACACACGTGTATTACATAAATAGGAAAACAATGAAAGAAATACTGTCTCCAAGAGGATATAATCTCTTTCATTTTGTGAGATTGCACCTAGAAGGAGAACACTTTAGAAAAAGTATGCTTGTGGGCGTGAGAAAACCAAAATTGTTTGACAAGCAGATGTTTTTACTTATTTCAGCTAAGCATGCATTCACAAGGTTTTTAGAGAAAGTTTGAAACCGCCAGATAGAATTATACGCTAGAATTAAGTTCATGAGGGGAAAGGTATGGACAAAAGCAAAAAAATATTACTAGTTGATCCTCCACAGAATGATTTCCATGAAGGGATGAAGAAAAGATACCCATCTGGAGCTTTGGTTTTGATTGGAACAATGTGCTACGATCAAGGACACGATGTTAAAATTGTGGACATGACAGCTGAAAATGTAAGCATATCGGACTTAAAAGCTATAATAGAGTCTTTCTCCCCTGATATATTAGGAGTGACAGAAAATACATTCCAAACCAAGTTTGCCAGGAAAATAATAAATGTAGCTAAAGAAGCGGATCCGGGATTATTAACTGTCATTGGGGGACCCCATCCATCATCAATAGGACTAAGGATATTCGATGAAATTCCACAATTAGACGTATCGGTTATAGGTGAAGGTGAATTCACGTTCCTTGAAATTGCCCAAGGGAACGATCTTAATTCTATAAAAGGCATTTGTTATAAAAACAAAATACATGAACCAAGGCCATTTGCGGAAAACCTGGATCACATACCATTACCAAAATTGGATCTTGTTGACATAGAAAAATATGTGGGAATAGCGGGCAGCGGGAATAAATCAATGTATATAATGGCATCACGTGGTTGCCCTTCTCATTGTATCTACTGTAACAAATCCGTATTTGGACATAAAGTACGATTTAGAGATCCTCGGAAAGTCGTTGAGGAAATAAAATGGTTGCATGAGCAATATGGCATTTCAGACATATATTTTCAGGACGATACATTCAATTTTAAGAGAAAATGGATTGAAGAAATCCTTAATCTCATCATAGATAACAAATTAAACAAAAATATAACGTATCAGGCTCCTTTTAGAGCTAACAAGAACCTGGTTGATGAAGAACTTCTGAAACTGGCAAAAGATGCAGGCTTTAAACAAATATTGTATGGAGTAGAAAGTGGAAATCAAAATATGTTGGACACGATGAAAAAGGGGTTGACCATAGATGAAGTCAAGAGAGCTTTCAAGCTTACCCATGATGCTGGCTTAGACTCGTTAGCTTTTTTTATGATAGGTTTACCTGGTGAAAATGAAAAAACGATCATGGACACTGTGAATCTGCAGAAGCAACTGAATAGCTCCTCAGGCTTTTCCTTGGCTACTCCATTCCCAAATACGGAATTTGAAAAAATGTTAAAAGATAAAGGTCATTTACTCAATGACAATTATGATGAATACCGCTATGGTGGATGTTATATCCGTACAGATGAATTAAATAATGAAGAACTGGAGTTTTATTATGCTCTTGTTACTTTGAGTCGAGAAAATGATCTGATCTCTAAATTGCCTATCTTTAAAATGGCCAAAAACAGATTACTTTGTAAGATCTATCACCTCTATCGCCATATGTAAATGAGCGAAGTTGCTGTTCTGAGATAATCTATTGAATGCAAAAATAGTATGGAAAATGGATTTTATGAAAATTGGGATCATAACCGAAGTTATGGATATAGAAGAGAAATCGGGGATACCGAATTATCTTAAATATATCCTGAACAACATTCCAAATATAGAACACGAGCATGATTTTTATCTGATCCACTATCAAAAGAGCAATGATCCTTTATACAAGAACATGAATGAGATCATAGCACCTTTGTATTCAGTGAAACCTACAAGATTCTTGCAAACAACCCTTACTGATGCACTGAAACTACCCTCCTTAATAAAAGAGAATGAAATAGATCTAGTTCATAATCCATCACCTACTCCTTTTCACAACCCACTGTTTCTTCAGAAGGGATTTAAAAAAGTAATGACAATTCATGATCTATACAAGTTTCTCCCTTCATTCCAGACAAAAATATACAACAACCCAAAGATATGGACACACGACATGTTGTGGCGAAGTACTCTTTTTGCAATAAGAGAGAGGGTCGATAAGTTCATAGCAGTATCTGAAAATACAAAAAAAGATATGATAAAATTCCTGAAAATACCCGAAGATAGAATAGAAATAATTTATTCAGCACCCCATGAAAGATTTAAGCAAGTAGGAATGGAAATACCTGAGTACATTAACTCCCCGTTTATCCTATCTGATAATATCCGTACAGACATTATTGAAATGTACTACGGACTAAGAAAAAGGGGAGTTGAGATAAAATTAGTCATTTTCGGTACAGGCAATGTTAACCCACTGCAAAGAGCAAAACTCGAAAAAATGATGGAAGAACTGGGACTTGAAAAAGAAATAATTTTTGCAGGGAGGGTCTCCGACGAAGAATTGTTGAGACTGTATAATACAGCGGAGCTTTATATACGTCCTTCTTGGTATGAAGGATTCGGTCTTCCGCCATTAGAAGCTATGGCTTGTGGCTGCCCTGTTATCGTGTCCAATGTTGGTGCTTTACCGGAAGTTGTAGGAGATGCTGGAATTCTGGCAAACCCCCACAATATCAATGAATGGACCGATAGCATGTACGCGATCCTTACAGACGAAGGCTTGAGAGAGGATATGGTAAGCAGAGGCTTAGAACGGGCAAAGATGTTTTCCTGGAAGAAAACTGCCAAAGAAACAATTGCAGTGTATGAAAGTGTCTACAATTCGTGAAACACTCAGCAAGACTTACCTTTCCTGATGTATTTGCTTTTTGAAAAAAGTTAGTTTCGCAAATAATCCTCGGGTGTCTTAAAAGCAGAATCCGGTACATTGACATTTAATCTTTGTCCTTTTTTGGTACTTTCCTTAAATTGCCGGTGATACTCCTCATTCAAAAACCGTGTATCATGTTCTATTTCTTTTTGTGAACGAAGAAATTTGGTATGGAAATAAATTGGCTCTTCGTACACCACATCCTTATGAAGCAACAAATTTTTCATGCACTGTATCTGTTGAATCGGAAAAAGAAAATAATTCTCCAGCATTTTCAGTTGGACCATTGATGAACGGTAAGATACTATATCTAAAAGATACTTATTCCCGGCAAAGTACAAATATTGGTCAGCTTTATAAAACCGGGGATGGCTACTGTGTATTGGAGATTTTTCTGACAAGTATTTATAGTCCTCAGTTACTACATTATAACCTGCAACCCGGATATGCTCTTTAGATAGAATAAATTTTTTAAAATCCTCTGTCGCGAATTCAGGCCTTAGTATATGATCGGCATCCCATTGAGGAGCCACATGCGAAAAAGTAGTTTTAGACATCCCGAAGTTAGTTAAATAACTTATCGTATGCAATGATCCTCGTTTATAATAAGGCGAAACAAATAGCTCCGACAGAGCATCGATCTTTCGTCGAATCCGGTTTTTATAGACAGGTGCTTTTACCTGATCCAGACCAAATGGATAGTTATATATTCTTATTTTTGGTGACTTAAAACTCCTGACAATACTCTCAGTTCTATCCCCTTCTACCTGCACGATCACCACAACTATTTCATCGAAGAGTGGTAGACAGCTTTCTATGCATGGACCGATCCATCTTTCGTCACCATAGCATCGTATTACCGCAGATAAGCCCTTTTTTCTGTTTTTGTACCATTCCCGGTCTATATTAAATTCTTCGTATCCTTCGATATTTTCTGTGATCATCCGGAAATTTTCAAACGACATAATCTTCCACTTCACTCTCTTTGCAAATATTAAATAAGATAGGATGCATTTTTAAAAATATAGATTTTAATAGGTTCAAAATCAATTGATATTTTTATTCAGAATAAAATCATATACAGCTTCAGCAATTATGAAATCTTCCGGTTCGTCGATATCTATACATTCAATTTTAGGTACCTCTACAAAAAGAGGAGTCTTCCCCACACGTTTTTTGTTTGCCATGAAATTATCAATTGAAATAATATAAAAATTAGAATTGTCTTCATATAAAGGAAGCATATCCTGAGAGGGAAGCATTATCTGAGGATCATGATTTACGGGGATCTTGTTATGGTCATAGAACCTTGTCTGATATTTTGTAACTCCCATGACAGAATCAAAACCTTCATTCAAACCCTCAAAATAGCACTTAATCGCATAGTCTATAGTATCTGGCTTTAAGAGAGGATTAGTAGCATGGGTTTGTAAGAAATGATCGGTTTTGATATATTGGATGTCGTGTTCAATGATAGAGTTCATGGGAACTTTATCTCCCAATAAATGTTTTGGCCTTTCTATTATACTGACCCTTGGGAAATTCTGCTTTAACAGAGAAATAATTTGCAGGCTGTCTGTATCCACAAGAATCTGATCTACATATTTTGCGGACTCTAAACTTCTGAGTATATGAAAAAAAAGAGGGTCTTTCCCGAAGATCCTTGTATTTTTTGAAGGTACTCGTTCACTATGCCCTTTCATTGGTAGTAGTGCAGTTACAGAAAAATTGTTCCTCATAATCCGTTCATCCTTTATGGCTGGTGTACCAATAAAATAAAATCTACAGTTTGTTTATCCGATGGATCTTATCCAGATCTGTTCTGCACGCTTCTGCCAAAAACAAGCTATCCAGACTATATCCCAGGAAACGATATCCTTCCTCGATCTTGGCTTCCAACAAATCTATTTCAGGAGGTACTACATGAAATCCGGAAATAATATTTGCCTTTTTAGCTGCTTTCTTGACCTTTTCCAGAGACTCTGTCACTTTTGGATCATTGAATTCCCCGGGAATGCCTAAAGAACCAGACAGATCATAAGGCCCTATGATAAAACCATCTACTCCTTCTGTCAGGATAATTTCTTCAATATTATTTACTGCATCAATGTGTTCTATCTGGACAATAACAATACTTTCTCTTTCAACCCAGTATTTATATTTTTCAAAATCCACGCCATATCCCTGAGCTCTTGCAAGCCCTACACCTCTGGTACCGATCGGCGGATATTTAACAGCTTTAACTGCAAGTTCGGCATCTTTTGCATTATTCACCATTGGAACTATAACACCGTGGGCACCTGCATCCATTACGCGTTTTATAAGATTGGGATCGTTATTTCCAACTCGGACAAGTGGAACGCAACCAGAGAGTTCAATCACCTGGATCAACTGCTGTGCCTCATGTAATGTGATAGCACTGTGTTCCATATCCACAGTGAGCCAGTCAAAACCGCTTTTGGCCATAATTTCAGCAATTGAAGGATCACCGATCGTGATCCATGAACCAATAGTTAATGTATGGGTCCGCAACTTATACTTTAGAGTATGTTTTTCATTTAGTTTTAGTTTGCTTGCCATTTTCAATCTCCATTTGTACCTCTCGCAAACAATCAAGAATTCCTTCATTTATGTCAATATATGTTGAAAGATTGATCCGGAGCGGAATGTCTGGCTCAAAAGAGTAAGGAGTTATTTTGTAGTGACTATTTTTATCGCTATCTTCAAAAATAATAGTCAGTTTTTCGCCCAGGATTTCCTGTATCATATTGAAAAACTCCTTATGGGACATCTTCTGGTGCCCGGTGATCAATACGGATCTATTTCTAAAATCACTGTTATTGGCAATATTAATAGTTTCACGGGCAGCGTCATTTATGTGAATGTACTCTCGTAAAGAATCAGGAGAACCATAATATGTATATTGTTTACTTAACAGAAGCTCCTTTAAGACACTATACAGGAAATTCCAATTGTTTGCTTCCCTTCCATATAAGCTCCCATATCTTATAATGCTAAAATCAAGACCGAATTCATTTGAATATGTTTTACAAAGAGATTCACCTGTTTGCTTCGAAATTCTGTAAAAGGAACCCCAATTACCACTTACATAAACTGAACTTGCAAACACAAAACGATTTACTTTATGTTTTCTTGCAGCTTCTAGACAATGTAATGTACCCATCACATTTACTTCCATTGTTTCTACAGGATGCTTTAATGCATCCTCCAGATTTGCAATCGCAGCTGTATGGAAAACTGTGTCACATCCTTCCATAGCAGATTCCAGTTTTGAGCTATCAAGGATATTACCCTCAATAAATTGTATAGGTCCGATTTCAGACATCTCATCCATGAAAGAGGATTTAGCAATATCATAAACAATTACTTCTATCCCTCTGTTTGACAATTCCCTGACAATATGATGTCCTAGAAAGCCATTCCCACCGGTAACCAGTGCTTTATTCATTATAGATCCCTTAATTTAGTGATTAATCCGCTAATCGCTTCTTTTTCCATCTCTTGTCTTGATTCAATAGTATTGGACGCAACATGAGGCGTTGTGACGATCTGTGGGTATTCAAGCAATTTTCCGCTATATGGTTCTACCGGGAACACATCTAAACCTGCTCCCCATATTTTATCTTCTTCAATTGCTTGTGCAAGAGCATCTTCATCTATAAGTGAACCACGTGAAGTATTGATCAAGATCATATCATGTTTACAGTGTTCAAATTCTTTTTTGCTCATTATTGGTTTGCCTTCTGAGAGCGGAGGCAGATGCAAAGTCACAATGTCAGCAATTTGGAGAAGACTGTTTAATTTATCCATTCTTATCCATTTTGTACTAAAGTCATCCGGCAAAAAAGGATCATAATAATAAATATTGCATCCCAGCATCTCCAACATTTCAGCAACCTTTCGTCCTATTCTGCCAAGACCGATAATGCCCACAATTCTGCCTGCGAGCAAGAAACCGGAATCAACCGAATAATCGTTTTTACGCATATTTTCGTTATATATAGCTATTCGCTTTAATACAGCAAATATCAATGCGATAGTGTGCTCTGCAACTGATAAAACAGGTGAGTTGGGAGTGTTCATGACCGAAACGCCATATTCATTTGCGGCTTCCATATCAATATTATCAATTCCTGTACCAACACGAGAGATAACACGTAGATTTGGAGAGGATTCAAACACACGTCTCGTAAACTTTTCAGTACCCGCAATAACGCCTTCCACATTTGTAAGTATAGAACACAGATCTTCCTCATTAAGACGTTTACCAGTGTTATTAATATATGATATTTCCCCAATGTCACGAAGTGACAATGACAACAATTGTGTTGCCGAAAATGAACGAATTGTTATTGCAATTTTTGCATCCACTATCAATCAGACCTCTATCTGGAACGAAGAATCGGTGATTTATTTAAGGTTGTAGATATATAAATATACATGGTTCCTGCCCTGTGAAAAAACTTATTTGAATGAACTCATTTTTACCTCTATTGCGACATGGATCTACAACTTTCAAGAAAAAGATGACACATCAGTAACATAAAGAATGATTGACAGTGACTTCAGTTTTTTAAGCCGGATCCAAGATCCTGTGCTGAAAGCAAAGTTTGATCTGGAAATGAAAACAGCTAAAGGAACTACAATCAAAATGAACTTTATATATAAAATGCCCATTATAAGTGTACATAATCACATTCCAAAGTTGGTAAAAGCATGCAAAGCAAAATTGATCTATCCTTATTCGATGGTAAAAATGTACTTCTCACGGGGGGAACCGGTTCTTTCGGTAAAAAATTCACTGAGATCGTGCTTAGGGAATTCAATCCGAACAGCCTGAGAATATATTCCAGAGGAGAATTCAATCAGTACCTAATGAAACAGGAATTCAATGACAAACGCCTCAGATTCCTGATAGGTGATGTAAGGGATCGGGACAGGCTATATCGTGCAATGAACGGAATAGACATTGTGGTCCATGCAGCAGCATTGAAACAGGTACCTGCCTGTGAGTATAATCCTATCGAGGCTATTAAAACCAACATCGATGGATCAGTGAATGTAATTGACGCAGCTATTGACAATTCTGTTGAAAAAGTGATGGCTATCAGTACAGATAAAGCTGTGCATCCTGTAAACCTTTACGGAGCGACAAAAATGGTTGCTGAAAAACTGTTCGTTCAGGGAAATACCTATACCGGCAAAGGAAGAACCAGATTTAGCTGCGTGAGATATGGAAATGTTATCGGCAGTCGGGGAAGTGTGATACCTTTATTCAACGAACAGAAGAAAAGCGGTGTTCTGACAATTACTGATGAAAGAATGACACGTTTCTGGTTGACTCTTGACCAGGGTGTTCGTTTTGTACTCAACTCGATCCAGCAGATGCGTGGAGGAGAAATTTTCGTTCCAAAAATACCCAGTATGAAAATAACGGATCTGGCAGAAGCAATAGCCCCAGAAGCAACTAAAGAATTTACTGGTATCAGGCCTGGGGAAAAACTACATGAAATTATGATCACAGAGGACGAATCCAGGCATGTGAAAGAATTTCCTGACCACTTTGTGATCGAGCCGGAGTTCTCATTCTGGAAAAGAGAAAATACCCCCTCTGGAAAGGAGCTTCCTGATAATTTCAGATATTCAAGCGATATTAACGACAAATGGCTTACAAGCGAACAACTGAAAAAAATGTTATGATGTAGCCATGTTATACGATAAATTGACACGGGTAAAACACAGAAGAGATGATGGATGGCTTTCTGAACTCATATCAATGAATTATGAAGATGAGCCCTTCAATTGTGTGCATTCTTATGTGGTATCTATCGAACCCATGAAGTCCAGAGCCAACCATTATCATAAAAGTAAAGAGGAATGGTTAGCTCTGGCTGCCGGGAAGATCAAATTATGTTTAAAGGACATGGTTTCCGGCGAGTATGAAGAGATCGTGCTGGATTCAAGATCAGAGACATATGAATTGATCTACATCCCACCATTGGTGGCTCATTCAGTAAAGAACATTTCAAACACTGAAGCCAGTGTGATAGTTTTCAGTAAAAACCCTGAGAACAAAGAGGATACAATTCCCTATGAGGTTGCGTTATGATTCCTTATGGGCATCAAACAATAGATGATGAAGATATTGAAGAGGTTATAAAGGTCCTGAGAAGTGATTGGTTAACCACTGGACCAAAGATATCTGAATTTGAAAATGCTCTCTGTGACTATGTAGGATCTGAACATGCAATTGCAATGAACAGCGGTACCAGTGCCCTGGATGTTGCCGTAGCTTCACTCGACTTACCAAAGGGATCAGAAGTTATTACTACTCCCTTTACATTTGTCGCCACAAGCAATGCACTGCTGTACAACGGTCTGAGGCCTGTTTTTGCAGATATTGGAAGAGATACTCGTAATATCGATCCAGAAGATATCAAAAAAAGGATTACACCAAAAACTAAGGCAATACTATATGTGGACTATGCAGGTCATCCCTGTGAAATCGAAGAAATACAGGAAATCGCCAATGAACATAGCCTCTACCTGATAGAAGATGCATGTCATTCCCTTGGAGCCAGTTATCATGGGAAAAAAGTAGGTAATTTTGCGGATCTTACAGCCTTCAGTTTCCATCCTGTGAAACCAATAACTACAGGAGAAGGGGGAGCTGTAGTTACGAACAATCTGGAACTGGCACAAAAAGCAAGGATGCTCCATAGCCATGGTATAGACAGAAATGCAGTGTCACGTTATGGACCCGATGCAGGATGGGCATACGATATGAAAATGCTTGGCCGGAATTATCGGATGACAGATATTCAGGCAGCCCTTGGAATTTCCCAGCTGGGGAAGATCGATGGATTTATTGAAAGGAGGAATGAAATCGCATTATATTACAAGGAACTCCTCCAGGATATTGAATTAATAAGCCTCCCTATAACGAAAGAAAAAATAAGACATGGATGGCACATTTACACGATCCTGCTTGATAAATCAATAAACAGAGATGAATTTTTCAAGTACATGCGAAAAGAGAATATTGGAGTAAATCTCCACTATATCCCGGCTTATCGTCACAGTTATTACGCTGAGAACTTCAGTTTCAGCAAAAAAGACTATCCAGTGACTGAGGATGTATTCAAACATATTATTACATTACCTTTGTTCCCTGAAATGACCGAGGAAGATGTTGAGTATGTGGTGTCATCAATATTGAAGATCATTCATTCTTTATAGATACATGACCGCTCAGAGTTGCTATTAATGAATATTGCTGGAATAATTCAAGCAAGAACAGGGTCTACAAGGCTGCCTGGTAAAGTTGTAAAAAAAATTGGCAATAAAACAGTTCTGGAAATATTATTATGCCGCGTTAAAAATTTAAAGTTTTTTAATAAATTAATTGTTGCTACAACCACTAAAAGGGAAGATGACATTATTGAAACAATATCCTTACAGAATGCCGTTCAAATATTTAGAGGGTCTGAAGAAAATGTATTGGACAGATATTATCAAGCGGCAAAGGAATACAATGCAGATATAATCGTAAGGATAACGGCCGATAATCCGTTGGTGAGTCTTGATCTCATTGCATTTCAAGTCGATCATCTGATAAAACATGATTGCGACTATGTTAGTTCAAAAGGGATAATAATAGGTACAGGAAGTGAAGTTTTCAACTTCCGATCATTAAAAAGGTCATGGGAACTTGGAAAGGAGAAATACCATATTGAACATGTGACTCCTTATATATATGAAAATGAGGAATCCTTTAAAGTCAAATATGTCAGTCCAATAAAAGCTCTTGAAAGAGAAGATATACGATTAACAATTGATACAAAAGAAGATTTTAGGCTTTATTTAAAATTAAACGAGGCCTTTGGAGATCTCTCATATACAGATATCATAGAAATTATCGATTATTTAGATGAACACCCCGATATTAAGGAAATAAATCAAAATGTTAAACAGAAAAACTATAGGGATTGCTGAAAATAAGATGACTTTCCCGCAAAAATGCTAAGTGATGCTTTGAGAAAGGTGAAATCCAATGGTTTCAAGATTAACACTCGGAACAGCGCAGTTAGGTTTAGATTACGGGATCAATAATAAAATCGGGAAGCCGCAGAAAAAAAAGGCATTAGATATACTTGAATTTGCATTTACGAACAATATTAGATCTTTTGATACAGCAAGTGTTTATGGAGATAGTGAAACCATACTGGGTGATTTTCTTAGGAATAAAGAACATTCATCATGTTATATCACGTCCAAGTTAGGACCGCTTGCCAAGAATGAAATTCATCATAGTAATTTAGAGCAAGAGATATTCCAAAGGATCCAAACATCGCTAACTAATTTGAAAATAGAATGCATTGATAACTATCTAATTCATGACTTTCAGGACATTGCTCTGTATGATGAATTGATACCAATTCTAATCAAAGCGAAAAGTTCAGGATTGATCAAGAGTATTGGAGTATCTGTCTATACACCCCAAGAAGCTGAAAAAATAATAGAGATAACTGAAGTCGATACGATACAAATTCCTCTGAGTATTCTGGATCAGAGATTTCTTAAAAATTCGCTCCTCAAAAGATTGAAGGAGCGCGGATTCACAATATTTTCCAGAAGTGTTTTTTTGCAGGGATTAGTTTTCATGGATGTAAATAATTTACCTCCAAACCTGACATCAGCTAACAAATATTTAACAAAGTTAAACCAGCTGGCTCAAGAAAATAGCACGAACCTATCCAAACTGGCATTGGGCTTTGTTAACTCGATTGAAGAAATTGATTCGATCATAATTGGTGTTGATTCAGTTCTGCAATTGAAACAAAACATCGAAGATTTTAAATCCCTTGATATTTTTCCTTTCGATACCTCTATATTTGCTAATATTGATGAGAACATAATTGACCCAAGGAAATGGTGAAGTTCTAATGCTATTAAACAACATGTTTGATCTAAGAGACAAAGTAATTTTAATAACTGGTGGAGGTGGCCATTTAGGAGAAAGCATGTGTGAAGCCCTTGCAGAATATGGTGCTAATTTAATAATTGGGAGCAGGGATATTGAGAAAAATGACAAGTTATCTCAAAAACTTAATGAAGAGTTTGGAAACGACAACTGTTCATTGAAGCTGGATATATCCGACTATGAAAGCATAAAAAACGCCGTTGAGTCCATAATCCAAAATAGGGGTAGAATTGATGTCCTGATAAACAATGCATTCTACGGAGCTGGAAAAGATCTGCTTTCAATGACAAACGAAGAATGGAATACTGGAATTGATGGTAGCGTTAGTTCAGTATACAGGTGTACAAAAGCTGTTTTGCCCCACATGATAGAGAATAAGGCCGGAAAGATAATAAACATATCTTCAATGTACGGATTGGTTTCTCCTGATGTATCAATATATGAAAATAATAACTTTTACAATCCTCCAAATTACGGTGCTGGTAAAGCAGCAATAATACAATTTACGAAATACGTAGCAGCAGTGTATGGTAAATTTGGAATAAGTTCAAATTCAATATCTCCAGGCCCATTCCCAAATCCATATGTCCAAAAGGACAAAGAGTTCATAAAAAAACTTGAAGAAAAAGTTCCATTAAAGAGAATAGGACGTCCAGATGATTTAAAGGGTACAATTCTGCTGCTTGCATCAGATGCTTCTAATTACATAAACGGCGCAAATGTCGTAATTGATGGTGGCTGGACAATATGGTAGATAAATAAGCAAACCCGGTTAAAAAAGAATTTGTTTTACAAATAACCAAATTGTTCTAAAAGAAAGCAGTATTATTATAAAATAAAGAGAGAAATTAATATTGCCACCTTTCGGCAGTTAAATCCCAGAATTTTTAAATATATTGTAAATACAATGTAATTACCTGTTTCAAAAGCATATATATATAAAAACTATGGGAGTTTGCAGATGCTCGATTTACAACAAAATTTCCTTTTTGATGATTTGCTTGTAAAAAATTTTCTGAACCTTTCCCAAGAAGAAAAAGATATCACAAGAAATTGCAGGAACCATGAAACTATTAGAAGATGGATGTATTCAGACAGCATCATATCTCCAGAAGAACATGGTGAATTTCTTGATGATTTAATACATGATTTTAAAAATTTCTATTGGATCGTTCAAAAAGAACACGATTTCATAGGTGTAATTTCTTTAAATAGGGTGGATTTGAGAAATAAAAACGCTTATCTAGGAATATATTCAAACCCTTACTGTAAACTTAAAGGAAAAGGAAATTTACTAATTGAATGTCTAAAAAAAATAGCTTTTGACATTGCTAAACTCCACACATTGAAACTTGAAGTAATGGATGAAAATGAGCATGCAATAAATTTCTATGGAAGATCCGGATTTAAAGAAGAGGGCCGATTGAAGGAATTTGTTTTAAAAAATGGCAATTGGTATGATATGATTGTTATGGGAATAATAGAGGGAGAAAAACTACATGGAAATTAAAATTGGAAAGAGAAATATAGGAAATGACAATCCAGTTTTCATAATTGCAGAGCTCTCAGCCAATCATCTTCAGAATTTTGATCTGGCTGTTGATACCATAAAAGCCATAAAAGAATCCGGAGCAGATGCTGTTAAACTTCAGACATATACTCCGGATACGATTACCATAGATTCTGACAACGAATACTTCCAGATCAAACAGGATACCCTTTGGGATGGGAAAACACTTTACGAACTATACAAGGAAGCATACACTCCATGGGAGTGGCAACCTAAACTCAAAGAACTGGCAGAAGAGTTAGGACTTATAGTTTTTTCATCTCCTTTTGACAGAACAGCAGTTGACTTCCTTGAAGAGATGAACGTCCCAGCCTATAAAGTTGCATCTTTTGAGATAACGGACATTCCACTAATAGAATACATTGCATCGAAAGGAAAGCCTGTGATAATCTCTACAGGTATCTCCACGCTATCAGATATTGAAGAAGCAGTGAATGCATGTAAAAGGATGGGAAACCATCAGATATCACTGCTGAAATGCACGTCTGCTTATCCGGCGCCTTTTAAAGAAATGAACTTAAGAACGATCCCGAATCTCAAAGATACTTTTAAAGCGGTCGTGGGAATATCTGACCATACACTTGGGATCTCTGTGCCAATAGCATCAGTAGCACTTGGAGCTAAAATAATAGAGAAGCATTTTATTCTGGATAGGAACATGGGTGGACCGGATGCTGCATTCTCACTTGAACCGGAAGATTTCCGGTCCATGGTCAAAGCTGTAAAGGAAGTTGAAAGCGCACTTGGAGAGGTTAGCTACGAACTAACGGAAAAGATCAAGAAAAGCAGAGAATTTTCAAGGTCCCTATTTATAGTAGAGGATGTTAAAGCTGGCGATAAGCTAACTCCAGAGAACGTTAGATCAGTAAGGCCAGGATTTGGGCTGCATCCAAGATACCTTGACAGAATACTTGGCCGAAAAGCAAAGAAAGACATTAAAAAAGGAACTCCTTTAGACTGGGATCTTGTAGAATAGATTATGGTTTGGGATCAATATGAGATTTGGCCTGAAATTGTGGTCTACTAATTCGGATACGCTTCCGGAAGCGGAACAACTTATCAATCAAGATGTATTTCATTATATTGAGCTGACACCAGTTCCTGAAACCGATATATCCCCCTTTCTTGCTTATGATCTGCCTTATACGATCCACATCACTACAGAAAGACATGGAATGAATATTGCAAACAAAAATAATCATGACTTCAGTCTTGGAATTATATATGATTGTATTGAGTGGGCAAACGAACTTGATGCAAAATATATGGTACTGCATCCAGGGTTTGGAGAAATTGAACATGCAATTGACCTATTGAATATTTTAGATGACGAGCGGATATTAATAGAAAATATGCCTAAAACAGGAATGAACAATGAAGTCATGGTTGGATACTTACCGGAACAGATCGAGAAGCTAATGAATAATAAATTTGGATTCTGCTTTGATCTGAATCATGCAATAAAAGCAGCTATCGGTCTGGGAACGGAATACAAAGCATTCATCGATAGTTTTCAGACACTATCACCATTTTATTATCATATATCAGATGGCGATCTGAATGTAGAAATAGACCAGCATTTAAATATTGGAGAAGGAGAATATGACCTAAAATATTTGATGAAATCTCTGAATGCGGGTTCTAAAACCTATATGACCATTGAAACACCAAGGATCGATATTCACTCTCTGGAAGAAGATAGCATAAATGTCCAAAGATTAAAAGGGATCATAGATAGTTTATAATTTACAAGGATCGTGTTATAAAAAAAGAGAACATATCGGACACAATTGAACATATACATGATCTATTATGCAAAAAAAGTGTGAGATAACCGAAAAGTCACATCCTGCTTTGATCTAAACTATTTTTATCCAGCTGACCATGCTTTATAATCATAATATTCATATAAATTTTATTAACCTGAGGCTACTATGAAAATCCTTATCTACATGCCTTTTGCCGACTGGGTGCCACACCTTGCAACAGATCTTGAGATCGCTGCCAGGCATATAGATGCTGGCGACGAGGTGCATATCATACAGTGCTCAGGGGATCTGCCAGCCTGCGAACCAAATCCAAACCACCTCAAGATCAGATGTTTCCTGTGCAGATCCAGAAGAGATAAAGGATTGAATATAATCGGTCTCCCAGAGGAAAATAGACACGAACTTGCATTGAACGATTTCATCAGAGATCTGAAGGTACCTGATTTTGCGTCGATGGAAGAATTAAAGAACTTCGAAGTGAATGGCATGGATGTGGGAATGGCAGTTGCTTCTTCACTGATCAGCATGGTAAGGGAGCCAGACCCAAATGTTACTCACTATAAACCATTCATAAAAAAGAATCTGATAATGTCGGTCGCTGTCTATGATGCCATCGAACATCATCTTCAAGAAATAAAGCCCGATATTTTCTATCTGTTCAACGGAAGATTCGCCCCCTTAAGACCTGCATTGAGAGCTGCTCAAAACATGGGAACAAAAACCTATGTTCATGAAAGAGCCGGTGTCCTGGAAAAATATTCACTCATCGAAGATACGTATCCGCATGACATAGCATATCAGAAGGAACAGATAGAAAAATGCTGGAACAACGAATCGGATGAAGAAAAAAAGGAAAAGACTGCGATCAAATGGTTCGAAGAACGCAGGGGCGGAAAGGATCAAAGCTGGTATTCATTTACTAGATCCCAGATAAAAGGAAATTTGCCAGATGGTTTTGAACCTTCGAAGAGGAACATTGCGATCTACATTTCATCCCAGGACGAATTTGAAGCCATTCCGGGATGGAAAAACCAGTTATACAGGAACCAGACAGATGCAATAAAAGATATAATAAATGCTGATGTTGATAACGACATCGTATTTTATTTAAGGATACATCCGAATTTAAAGGGCCTGAAGAACACTCAAACACAGGAATTAAGCAAATTACAGGCCCACAACCTGAAAATAATTCCTGCAGATGCGAAGATCGATTCCTATCAATTAATGGAAGCATGTGAGAAAATAATAACTTTCGGCTCAACAATGGGAATTGAGAGCGTTTTTTGGGGCAAGCCCTCTATTCTTGTAGGAAGGGCGCTCTACGAAGATGTTAAAGGATGCTATATACCAAAAGATCGTGATGAACTTATTGAGCTTATCAACAAAAAATTAGATTCTCCTGACAGAACAGGAGCCATTAAATATGCATACTGGCAAACCGCCAATGGACATAGATACATATATTACAAACCGGAATCTGTGAGACATGGTACTTTTATGGGAAAGTATCTCAAAAATCCTCGGGCTGAGAGATTAAAAGCCAAGATCCTATCAAAAAACCGGCTTTCAAAATTGGTTTTCAATTTTGCTTATTTAATAAGAAAGATAAAATGGAAACTGCATCTGTCATGAAGAAAAGTTTTTGCTTTTTTGACCCGGATCTGTTTGCAATAAATAAAACATAAAATGTTGAATAATTATAAATGGTTAGAATAAATGTTACTAGATATGATTGATCTACTGTTGGCATGGCAGACCCTTGTTGTATTCGAGGTCGGTCTTTTTTCCTCATATACTATGATCATGTACATATATTCCAAGAAAAAGGAAGAACTGCCTGATATTGATGATCTGCCAACGGTCACACTGATAATACCAATGTATAATGAAGAAAAAGTTATCCGGAAAAAGATCGAAAATACATCTCAACTCAATTATCCTGAAGATAAATTAGAAGTTATAGTTTTAGATGATTATTCCACAGATGCTTGTGAAAGCATTGCAGTGGAAACAATAAAACAACAAGAGCTAAATGCTGCTGTTGTAAAGAACGAAGGCGGAAAAGGAAAAGCAAGAGGTTTGAACTGGATATTCCCACAGATCAGTAGTGAAATAACTGTAATATCCGATGCCGATGCATTATTAAAAGAAGATTCCTTATTGCACATCACAAAGAACTATTCTAATCCCGCGATAGGTGGAGTTATAGGAAAAATAATAATCATCTCTGATAAAAGAAGAATATCCAAATCACAAGAAGATTCATATAGATTCTATTTTGACCTGTGGAGACAAGGAGAAAGCAAGATAGCATCTGTTTCCGTGTGCAATGGCCCATTAATGAGTTTTAGAACTGACCTGTTGAAAAAAATAAAGGTCGATCCAAATGCCTACGCAGATGACTCAGATGTACTGTTTAGGACAATTCAATTAGGCTATAGGGTAGTATATGAAAAAAAAGCCATAGTATACGAACGTGTTCCACTTACCCTGAAGGGACGTACTATCCAGAAGATGAAAAGGATAAACGGCTTAAGAAAAGTCTACCTGAATAATCTTAGTCTTCTTGGAAAAGGAAGCTTCGGAAAAATCATATACCCCTATGCGCTTCTAACGCATATAATATCTCCATTGATCATTCTGTTTTTGGTCCTCTTTTATCCTCTGATAGCTCTTAAAGAACCCTGGTACCTTGGATTATTGGTGCTCCTGATCATACCGAAAATAGGAGAAGTATTACTATCTTTTGTGATCACCCAGTTGATAATGAACTTCTCATTCCTTATACCAACATCAGGTTCCTGGGAAGCAGTCGAAGATGCAAGGTATAATGTAAATATAACAACTAATAATAAATAACGTGATGTGGGAAAACTAAAATTTACCTGATGATACATCAGTTTAAGAAATGAAAGAGCGGATACATGCTATCAAAGAATAGAGACAACATCGTGCCACTTGCGAACAATAATATATAACAAGTTAAACTTACATGTACCATTTATCATTTTATCTTGAAAATAAGCGTCTACCTATCAGTTCAAGTTGAGCAGGACAAAGAGTTGAATACATGACCAAAGATGAAGTTGTCAAAAGAGATCTGAAAGGAAGTATCCCTTATGCATTGGGGATCTTGATCTCATGTCTTGTAACGTTCTATATAAGGACCATCCCAAAAGCACAGGTTTTTGTAGCTGAGAACTTTGTAAGGTTCAGCGAGAACGATCCATGGTACCATCTGAGGAATATCGAATCAATACTGTCCAATTATCCTCACTTTTTGTGGTATGATGCTTATACCAAGTATCCCACAGGCACGAACCAGGTCTTTGCGCCCCTGTTCGATTGGTCCCTTGCAACAATTATATGGATATTAGGATTAGGAAACCCAAGCCAGGAACTAACACAAACTGTATGTGCATACTATCCTGCATTTTTGGCCACACTTGTAGTCATAGCCACATATTTTGTTACCAAATGGATATTTGACAGAAGAACAGGATTGCTGGCTGCTGTGCTGATCGCACTTGCACCCGGCCAGGTACTATCGAGGTCTATTATAGGCTTCAATGACCACCACATTGCAGAAGTTTTGTTCAGTACGATGACCGCAGCTTTCCTTGTCATGGCAGTGAAAGTTGCAAGGGAACACCCCCTCACATTCTCTAACCTTAAAAAGGCACCGTTTGAAACCATCAGACCTGTATTACCTTATTTCGTACTTACCGGTATTTCCATGGGACTCTACACTCTTACATGGAAAGGTGCACTTTTCTTCAGTCTGATCATTGGTCTTTACATTACAATACAGCATGTTGTGGACCACATGCACGGCAGGACCACTGATTACCTGGCAGTGGGCGGAGTGATCATTTTTGCAGTCACACTGCTGATGGTGCTGATAGCGCCTGAGATAGGAGGAACGAAAAGTACTCAAGGAAAGGCTTTGCTTGCAGGGATATTGGCTTTTCCGCTGTTCACGCTCCTGTCTACCGAAATGCAAAAAAGGAAAATGGACAGGAAGATCTATCCTCTGACCATATTAGCTGGTTTTGCAGCGGTCATACTGGTATCAAAGATCGTATCTCCCTCCTTATATACAATGCTCATTAGCGTATTTGGGTTCTTTAAGAGGACAGGTGGTGCCCTGACCATAGGAGAGGCAGCACCCCTTGATCTGTTCGATGGTTCGTTCTACTATTATTTTGCGGTCATGGGTATTGTTTCCATTATTGCACTTGCTGTACTGACCTATGAAGCTACAAAAAAGAAGAACACGCAGGAGAAAACAGTTCTTATAGTCTGGACATTCATGGTACTGTGGGCAATGCTGCAACAGAACCGTTTCTCCTACTACTACGCAGTGAATGCAGCAATACTAAGTGCATACCTTGGTGTCAGGTTCCTTGACCTTGCAGGCTGGAAAGACCTTAAACTGAGCAACCTGATGGCAACTGAAAAAGTTAAAGAAAAGTCTTCCGGCAAAACAAAAGAGACAACAACTCACAAGCTGAAACCCATTCACATCATATCGTTGATAATAGTTGTTGTCGTATTGATCCTCCCCAATTACAGCCTGGCAACACAACAGGCTCAGTACGCAGGGGGTCCTAATGGTTACTGGCTGGAAGCACTTAACTGGATGAGAATTAATACACCTGATCCGGGTCTTGATTTTTATGAGATATATGAAGCCCCTGCAAGCGGAGAGGTCTATCCATACCCGGATACAGCCTATGGAGTTATGTCCTGGTGGGACTACGGACACTGGATAGAGGTCATTGGACGCAGGATACCAAATGCAAATCCTTTCCAGCAAGGCATTGGCGGACGCAGGAACACTATTGCAGAAGAGAACCTTCCGGGGGCAGCTACGTTCTTTACCGCTCCTTCCGAGGAAGAAGCAACTGCAGTTCTTGAAGCCATCCATCCTGACGCCGATAAGATGGGAGCCAGATACATAGTATCAGATGTGGAAATGGCCACGGGGAAGTTCTACGCAATGGCCTCCTGGACACTGGATACTAACAATTATTATACGGCTGTGCAAACTGACCAGGGAGTAGTGACCGTTCCTTATGAGCGTTACTTCAACTCCATGGAAGCAAAGCTGCATATTTTTGACGGCAATGGTCTGAAGCACTACCGCATGGTCCATGAATCTCCCGGCACCAGCACACAGGGTCAGGAAATAGGGTATAAGAACGTGTACAACGTCCTTCTGGGTGGGAACATCAAAGAAGATAATACGGGTTATGTGAAGATATTCGAATACGTAGAGGGTGCCACGATCACAGGAACTGCGCCTGCCGGAGAGAGTGTGACCATCAGTACGACGATCAGCACCAGCCAGGGCCGGTCGTTCACATATTCACAGACAGCAACATCAAATGGGACATATGCATTCACAGTTCCTTATTCAACAGAAGGCCCTGTCTCCGGACAGACCCAATTTGATGTAGCACCCACAAAGCCATACCAGATCAGCTATGGCAGTGTGGTGGAAGAAGTAAAGGTCACCGAAACCGATATACTTCAGGGTAATACGATAGAGGTGTGAACTCCTGGATATACAAATAGCAACTGAGTAGCCAGCTTAAGGTGAAACATATGGAGAAGATCATCAAAGGAAGAACATGGGTCTTTGGAGATGACATCGATACAGATGTCATAATACCTGGAAAATATCTCCGTACTACGGATATGCAGGTCTTTGCTGACCATGCGATGGAAGGGATAGACCCTGATTTTTCTAAAAAGGTAAAGCCTGGAGATATAGTGGTCGGGGGTAATAACTTCGGTTGCGGTTCTTCAAGAGAACAGGCTGCATTAGCACTTAAATATGCAGGAGTGGCCTGTGTTGTGGCCAAGTCCTTTGGAAGGATATTTTTCCGCAACGCCATAAATGTTGGCCTTCCTCTGATGGAAGCCGATATACAGTGCCACGAAGGCGATGAGATAGAGGTTGATCTTGAAAACGGGAAGGTCACTGTTAACGGGAAAGAATATACGGGCAATAAACTGCCCGATTTCCTTCTGGAAATACTCAGTGATGGAGGACTTGTACCCCACCGCAGGGCAATGCAGGGGAAAAAATAGAGGTTGTAATGATATTCCCTGAAGAGTACAAGTACGTGGGAGTTACAAGGATCCATCCGGATGATGCACATGAAGAGCCGGTATATTTCCTTAGCCGCTATTTAATAGTAGAACAGGTCACTGATGTTGGCCGGGAATATTCCATATATCGGATTGAACATACCGGAGAGGAACTATTAAGGAAGGTCACAAAGATCGAACCCATAGCCTCTGGAGAACAGGTTATAAAATACGATAAAGAATTAAATATCAAAGATAGAAGGCTTCTTATAAAGACAGCTGCAGAAATTTGTGAAGCAAATGTAAATACAGTTATCTTCACAGGTTTTGATAAGCATGTGACGTTTGTACATGATCCCGACATCTCTGAAATAATCGATCTTGAAATAGTGGATGTGATCCCGCCTGAACCCTCCTGGCTTAGCCTGATGGTAAGAAGGCTTGAAGCAAGCGGCATCTTTGGGGATCTAAGCATACGGTTCAAAGAGAATATGAAGGATCTCAGGCAGTTCGAAGGAGAAAGAACTGTGTTCCCGTGTTCTTCATCAGGGCTTGAAGGAAAATGCCTCGACTCTGACATTATTACTGAAGACGGATCACTGCTTGTAGGTTGCGAGATCTCCAGAAAACTCTTCGAATCAAGGTTCCCTGGCCTTAAATATGATTTCATTAACATTTGCCCTTTCCGTTCTGATATTTACACGCCGCAAGGCCCCTTTGTGACACGGTGCTGCTTATCCGAAAGATCGGGCCTTGCTACAATAAATGGGATCAGAGGGGCTGTGGTCCACTGGGGAGCCTCGGAGTTCCAGGTGGCCTTAACAATAAGGGAACTTGTACAGCAGATCCGGAAAGAAAAAGGTGAAAGCAAATGAAAATTGCAGTGGTGGAAGGAGATGGGATAGGCAAAGAGGTAATACCTGCGGCTATAGATGTTCTTGATGCCCTTGCCCTGCCTTTGGAAAAGATACCTGTGGAACTTGGATACGGGAAATGGGAAAGGACAGGCTCTGCCATCACAGACGATGACCTCGATACCCTGAAGGAATGCGATTGTATCCTGTTTGGAGCTATTACAACACCATCTGACCCTGCTTATAAGAGCGTGCTCCTCACAATACGCAAGGAGCTTGACATGTATGCCAATATCCGCCCCATAAAACCTATAGATGGGATCATGGGTGTCACGGGGAGAAATGATTTCAACCTGGTGATAGTGCGGGAGAACACAGAAGGCATGTACTCCGGCATAGAAGAGATACATGAGGATGTAGCGTATACTAAAAGGGTTATTACCCGCAAAGGATCGGCAAGGATAGCTGATTACGCCTGCAAGCTTGCAAAAAGCAGGCAAAACCGTGTGGAGATAGTCCATAAATCCAACGTACTTAAATCTGACAGGTTATTCCTGGACGTGTGCCGTGAAACAGCCTCGTCCTATCATGTGGAATATCACGACACTTTGGTAGATTCCATGGCCTACAACCTTATCGTACACCCGAACAGATACGATGTCATAGTGACCACAAACCTGTTCGGGGATATACTTAGCGATATGGCTGCCGCCCTGGTTGGCGGGCTTGGGCTGGTACCAAGTGCGAACATCGGAAAAGAACATGCGTTCTTTGAACCCGTTCACGGAAGTGCTCCTGACATAGCCGGAAAAGGTATAGCTAATCCCATTGCTGCCATTTTGAGTATGAAGATGATGCTTGAATGGTATGAATTGACAGAACAGGCAAAAGTGGTACAGGATGCCATAGAATATAGCATAAACCAAAAAATGGTCACATCCGATCTTGGAGGCAAGGCCACCACAAAAGAAGTGGGAGAGGCCATTGCAGACCGTGTTCGACAACTTATTGATTGAATATACGGATTTTTCAGTTACATTTCTGTCAACTCATACCCAAAAGCGACCATATGGAAGCCTTCGTGATCACAGCCGTAATACCTGATATCCACACCATTATCACAAAGTCGATGGTAGCACTGAGAAGATGACCCCCGTCCACAACCCTGATCAGAAGTGCAGACATCAGAGAATGTGCAATCATGATGAGCAATACCATCAAAGACAATACTTCAACGTCTCCTATATTCGTATAGATAATCATGCCCATGGACATCCCCGCAGGCATTTCCACACTGGCGAACATACTCTGCATCAGGTCGATCACACCCACGGAAATGTACATCGTAAAACCAATTCCGGCAGTAAGACCGTAAAATACTCCCACAAGGCTCGATGCAGATTGAACCCTCTTTTTTCTTAGAGTCACTATCCTGTGGAAATTCGTAGCTATGATATCGCCTATGATCTCAGGCTTGCCTCCAAGGTTAGTTGACTCAACGAACATTACACAGAACCTCTGAATAAGATGACTGCCCGTATTTGCGGAAAAGAACTCCCATGATTTGAACTTGTCGATCCTGGTGTTTAGTCTCTTGTACAGCTCGTTCACATCTTTTGTAAGAGGACCAAAATCATGGATACGCAATGCTTTCAATGCTTCATCTATCACTCCACCCCTGGCACCTGCCGAGCTTCCAAGAGACCTGATAAAGGCAGGAAAATTCTCATCCCTGCGCCTGATACTTTTCTCGATCTTGCGGCACACCCTTCCTGTGTACACAAGAGGGGTCAAGCAAAGTGCAATAGCGATGGGTGTGACAATTTTTCCGTAAAGCAGAACAGCAATAGTAACAAGGATACATGCCCCTATAGAAATAGGGATCGAACGGTATAATTTGAGCTTATAGTCAGGAATTATGTGAGATTTGCTCCACAGAGGATCCTTCGGCACCTTACCTTTTGTGAACAGAAGCATCACAACATCCGTTATAATGAACGTTACTACCACCATTGACATGAGAAGTATTGCATCCATTCCTGTTATCACCGGCATGATAACGGCAAAAGATGCAAGGAATATAAGAGACATTACCAATGAAACGAAGAGTTCCTTGATGATCTCAACATTATACATAGCACTGTTGTACATGGATTCATATTCGTTCATGACAACATTCTGCTCCGCAAAAAGAAAGGCTTTGATATTCTCTCCTGACTGTAAACCATGAGCGAATCTGTCCAGAAAGTCCTCAAATATAACAGATGGTGTTCTCTTGGAAATGAACCTGCATGCTTCAGCAAGGCTCATATTCCACACAGTAACAAGATTGTAGATCTTTTTTGTTTCAGTGGCTAGCTCCTTATATTCAAGGTTATCGGAAACGATCCTTATTATATCAAGCCGCGGAGTTTCAGCGGTGGCAATGGAGCCCATTTGAGTGATATAATAATGCATGTTGTTATCAATGCGAGATGCTTGCCCCCCATAGATGGAAAGCGGGTAATATACTGCAAAGAGGATGCAAATTACAGGGATCATGATGGGAATAACCCTGGTGCTTCCCTCAAATAAAGTAGGTAGCGCAGCATAAAGTAAAAAGGAAAAGATAAAACCGAATGCTATGACAGGTATAGCGATCTTTTTCATGTAAGCTGTCGGTTCCACACCCATACAATGGAATGCCTTACTGTACATCACATACACCTTTATACTGAGAACGGTAAACCTTCAACACCATGTTTGTAGAAATTGACTATGACCTCCAGCACCTCATAATATTCCTCTATGCCCCTGGAACGCATTTCGTTCAATATCCTGGCACGTAGGAGCAGGTCCTGATAGATCTTACGTTTGTCATCGTAACCTAATTTTGTAGCGATCTTGTTTTCAAGAATGTAACTATTATTAAGTCCACGGAAGATATGTTTATCATTTTCAGGGTCCCACTGGAAAACAGCCCTTGTGACCACACCACCTGCTTCTTCATAATATCCTTCGATCTCCTCTATAGCAAGGCAACGCCTTAGGAACTTACCTTTCCTGTACACTGCAGAGAGGATCATGGCAATGTTCAGGTTATCGATGAAAGTCACAGGTACGTTAATAGGATCACCTGTAAGACGCTGTATCATCTTGGTAACTGCTGATGCGTGGAAAGTTGCCATTACAGGATGGCCCGTCTGCATGCCCTGGAAAGCTACTGCTCCTTCCACTCCTCGTATCTCACCCACAATGATATAATTAGGCCTTGAACGTAATGCGGCTTTCAGCAATACGAAAGTGTCTACTCTTGAGTCCACCGGCCCATCCTCACGTGTGATCAGCTGCTGCCATACAGGTTGTGGAGGTTGCACTTCTGCTGTGTCCTCTGCAGTGTATATTTTGGATTTTGGATTGACAAAGCACAGACATGCGTTCAGCATTGTGGTCTTACCACTTGCTGTTTCTCCACTGAAGAAAACACTCTGACCGTTCTCCAGACAGATCCACATGTAAGCTGCCATCTCGGCACTGAGGGCACCCCATTTGATAAGTTGTACTACGCTCACAGGGACCTCCATGAACTTACGCATTGTGAAACTGCTACCTCTGCGGCTGATATCAGGACTGTATATGATGTTGATACGTGAACCATCAGGCAGGGCACCATCAGCTATCGGGCGGGCATCACTTACAGGACGGCCTATCCGCTCACTCATACTGCGCAGCCAGCTATCAAGTCCTGCATCATCCCCAAAAGTGATATCCGTCTGAAGCATTCCGAAGATCTTGTGAACAATGAACACACCACTTACACCTATACTGTGGATATCCTCAAGATAAGGGTCCCTGATAATAGGCTCTATGGGACCTGAACCAATGATATTCCTTTCTATATAGTACAGTATCTTATTGTACTCCTGCTGACTCACTGGCACTTTTTTCTTCACAGGAATAAGTTTTTGTATGACACCTGTTCCTTTTGTGTCATCTTCGATGTCCCCTCCTGCACCCACGTCCACTGAACTGTTCAATAGTTTAGTGATCAGTTCTTTTAGATCTGCCTCAGATTGTGGTATGGGCTCCTTTGCAGATTTTTCAAGGATAAGGCTCATGATAGTGTCATACTTCTTCTTTTCCTTCTCCGATAGGCCAGGTTCTATGGTATAGTATTTGATCTCACCCATTTCAGGAGTACCATAAATATGGATGAAGATAGGGTCCCCCACAGGAAGGATGATATTGACATTATCAATTTCAATGTCCTTTGACAAGCTTACAAGGAATTGGGGCTCTGAATCTGAACCTTTTTCTTTCTTGAATTTCTCTATATACTCACCAAGATGAGGATTCCTTTGTATGGCTTTCTGGAAATCAGCATCCATTCACATAACCTCCTGTATCATGAAACAGAAGCTATCTCCACTACCAGACCAACCTTGGGTTCGATCCTGAAACCTATCATCTGTCCTACAGGCCCCTTAGCACCAGTGAACTTATTGACAACTACAGTCCTCTTGACCTCATTCGCCATGGGCCTTGACTTCAGCGTGATATATATATCGCAACTTGACCTGAACATAGAAGTTATTTCTTCGCTGAGCTGGCTGGGTTCTATTGTGAGAATGATCACTTTGCCAATACCATTGAGTTTCTTGAAGAAGGAGATGAGGTCCAGGCTTTTTTCAATGTTTGCACTGTATTTGATAAGGGATGATATTGTATCTATTATGATCACATCTTTATCGAAAAGTTCTTCTGCGCTCATTAGTCTTTCAACAAAGTCCAGACGGGATTTTGCAGCCTGAACAAGAGGAATGACAGGTATGTAAAGCAGGGTGCCGTTCAGAAGATAAGGTGCAATGGGATAGTCAAGAGAATACATCTGATTTATAAAACCCTTGGTAGTAAGCTGTGTAGAGACCAGAGTTACACTGGTCTTGTTCTCTATGAACCCATATGTCAGACGCTGGGTAATGGTACTTTTTCCCCCGCCACTACCACCTTCTATTACTACAAAGGAACCGGATGGAAAACCTCCGCCCAGTTTGTCATTGAACTCATCCCTGGAAATGCTAAATGGATAAACGTCTGCCAAATGTATACCTCACATTCATGTTATAAAACTCATCGACCCGGACTTTCCATTCTCAGCAGTGATATGAACACGATGATCACCATGACTAAGAGCTGATGACATTGTTACGTTGACGACCAGTACATCTCCCGGACGCCATACCACATCCCCGTCTATTACACTGCTTTGCACATCAGAAGGCTCTATGAGCATCCCATCGACCAGGATGGTAATAAACTCAGTATTAAGTTCAGAAACTCCTGTATTCTTTGCATAGAAAGTGTAGCGTTTCTCGTAACTGTTGTAAGGTACGATCTCTGGATCATTTATTATCGTAATATCTGTGCGGATCTGATCGGATAGAACTTTGTTTCCTAAATAAGTGGCTCCTGTAAGTGACTGAATATTTACGGAAAGAACAGCAACAACACCCATCGCTATGATAACAGCTGCTATGAAGAATATCATGTGGGTAATTGCAGTTTCACCTGCCTTGTCTGCAGAGAACTTACTGAATTGTCGTGTACTGAACACTGTTCTGTCAACCTCAGGATGATCAAACATATAGAAGAATAATATATTATTATTAGTATATATTGATTCCTAGAGCATCTGGCCTCAAATGTTATACGAATAATAATCGCAGATCCCGTTCTCAGTAACTACTTTTAACCTATGGTCACCAAAACCTGATAGATCATAGATGTTTAAGGCGACAGAGGTTTGTGGAGTCCATGTGGTGGTAGCATTTGCTGCAAGTGAATAAGGCTTATAGACACCATCAACGAGTACCTCTAGTTCATCCGACCTCAAAGTTTCACTGCCCGTATTTAGAACCTCCAGGGACAGCTGGTAAGTCGAATTGTGGATAATAGCACTTGAACCAACGATCTGCACATCGGTATGCAATTTCTTATTAATAAGGGAATAATGCTCATCAGCAGAAGACGATAGCAAGTCATTAGAAGAACTGATAGTGGTATATGACATTGTGGCCATGATCATTACAGACACAAAGAAAATGGTCAATACAACGGATGTCTCAAAGCCCATATAATTCCTCCAGTCCGTGCTTTACCTTTGACATCTCCCGATCAACACTGCTCAGCATGTTCTTGTCTATCTTGCGGCCACATAACCGTTCTATAAAAAGCAGGGATTTAGTGTGGTCCTCTGGGAGAAGGCGCCATGTAGGCTTCTCTACATAATAGTCGATCCCTCTTGCATAGGCCATTATATCCGACCGGACATTATCGCTTATCCAGCCGATATCAACATAATAGTCAAGAGCATCCATCAAATTGTTCCTTCCTACCCTTTCCATAAGGAACTCTATCCAGTTAAGGAGGACAACGACACTTGTGGGATCCTTGCGTATGGCATCCAATCTTACAAGAGGATTTTTCTCCTGAAGTTTCTCCGGATCATTTGGATTTGATCCTTCTGAGGGGATATCCTGAGATAAAGATGTAGAAATCTGATTTTTTAGTGTTTTAGCCCCATTTTTCTCTATATCTTCAACTCTCAGAGAGATTTTACTGATCGTTTCTGAGAGCTCAAGAATGTTATTATCCACCAGAATATTTTTTTCAGTTAGCTCCTTTGTCTGTTCAGAAAGATTATTGATGCTTTCGTGCATCATAGCCATTGCATCTGCAAAAGCATCGAACTTTGTTTCCATATCCTTTATCTTTTCACTAACCGAGTCTATAGCTCCTGAAGAACTTATGCGCTGCGAAAAAGAATCTAGATCGTTCTTCAGCATCACAAGCATATTACCTAGTTCATTGATCCTTTTTTCAGTCTTGTCGAACCTTTCCAGGGTTGCCCTCCCTCCGGCATCATCACCTACAAAAGGGTTCACCTGGTTAGAAACGATCTCGTATAAAGATAGCAATTCGAGGATGTTCTTATCCATCTTTGCCACTGTTTTGCTTACTTCTTCATTCTCCTTCTGCACCATTGAGAGGCTAACTTCTGCTTTTGCAATTTTACCCTCTATCTCCTTTATTTTCTTATTATTAGCTTCCAGTGCCGCGGCATCAACAGATGGCTTCTCTGCAGGAGTTTGCATCCCAGGAGGAAAACCACCAAGTGGACCAGACTGACCGGGTTTTTGAGGAGAGGAAATACCCGGAGGCATTCCAGGAGGGGAAATACCACTCTGGGAGTGAGGCATCCCTGCTGAGAGATCAGGTACTAGGCCAAGACCAGGAGGAGCATTGGAAAACGGATCAGAGTTACCACTGAATGGAGAATTGGTCGATTTATTTTTACCTCCTTTTTTCAGAAGAGAACTTATGTTCTTGATCTTGTCGCCAAGCCCTGCCATCTTAGACCTTTAGGATTTGCTTGAATTCCACATTGTAACATGCATTCAGACTGCTATAGTGCTGATATGTATGTCCTCAATATTATATAATTATATTCCAAGTAAAAGCACATTAAGCAGTTCTTTGCAGACGGATCGGTTTAAATGTATTAAGACCCTTAATGATTTGATCCAGGTGACACGAAAAAAGAATTTTGAAAAGCGATTATTTTCTGATAAAGATGGCCTGCGCTTTGCAACACCATGGCCAGTGGCTGCATATAGGGCAAAAAGACTCAAATGCTCCAGTCTTGCGGACATAAGCTGTGGAATTGGAGGACAAACAGTATATTTTGCACGAGAGTGTGATATTGTATATGCCATTGAGATCGAACCTGCTAAAATAGAGCTTGCCAGAAAGAACTGCAGGCTGTTTGGTTTGGACAATGTGGAATTCATTTGCGGGGATGCGCTCTCAGAGGATGTGCTTGAACAGATACCTGCAGTGGATGTTGTATTCTCTGATCCTGCAAGAGCTGCAACAGAAGATAAGCGTGACATATATAATCTGACTCCACACATACCTGACGTACTGACAGCATATTCCGAAAAGACAAGTAACTTTGTTTTTGAGGCACCTCCTCAATTGCCCCCTGACAGAATAAATTTTGATTGTGAGCTTGAATACCTTTCCCTGGATGGAGAACTTAATCGGCTGGATCTGTATTTTGGAAGGCTTAAGTCCTGCAGCAGATCTGCACTTTCCTTGCCTGGATCAATAAAACTGTGTGGAAAAACCGGGCATGTTGAAGAGATCGAGATGGTTGATGTAAAAAAACCCGGAAGATACCTGTATGAGCCCGACCCATCCGTAGTAAAAGCTGAGTTGCTGCCTGAACTCATTACAGAACTTAAAGAAGGAACATCTATCTTCCGAATGGACAACAAACGTTTGATGCTGACCTCAAATACTCTTGTGGACCATCCCATAATAAAGAACACCTATACAATGGTCTTTAGTGTCGAGTTCGTACCTGAGACCATAAACAGTGAGCTTAAAAAACGAAGATATGGTAAGGTATTACTGCGAGCAGAGGTAGATCCCGCTATGTATTGGGATATTCGCAATAAACTTGAAAGGGACCTGAAAGGAGAAAGGAAGGCAATTCTTTTTGCCAGAGAAAAAATAGCTTACATCTGCGAGAAGATCCAGTGATCCTTACTTAATTTATTGAGTCTGATTTTTAAGAACAAACCGGATGGATATCATATCCCAATATTCATTAACGTACCCGTCTTCCTTAAAGGAAATTCGCAGTATACTGGTATTTATTCCAGTAA